>JABWBV010000815.1 GCA_013359445.1 Anaerolineales bacterium
AGCGCGGGCACGTTTGGCCCAACACGGCATCGAAACCGACTACATGCGGATCCGCGCCCTGCCATTCCGCCCGGAAGTACGCGAATTTCTGCAAACCCACGAAATGAACTACATTGTTGAAATGAACCATGACGGGCAAATGCACCAACTCCTCCGCATGGAATACCCCGAACTGGCCGGACAAATGACCTCCCTGGCCTGGAATGACGGCTTACCCCTCACCGCCCGGTGGATCACAACCAATTTGCTTGCAAACGAGGAGAAATAACGATGTCTACCCCTACCCCCAACCGTCCAGCCAACGTCAATGGCGTTGGGCTATCCAAAAATGATTACCGGGGCGCCACCTCAACCCTGTGTGCGGGCTGTGGACATAACTCCATCGCCAACCAGATCATCGCCGCGTGTTACGAACTCGATCTCGCCCCCGAAACCGTGATGAAATTCAGCGGGATCGGGTGCTCTAGCAAAAGCCCGACCTACTTCCTGAGCCGCGCGTTCGGGTTCAACAGCCTGCACGGGCGCATGCCCTCCGTCGCGACCGGGGCCTCGTTTGGCGATCATCATATGAAACCCCTCGCGGTCTCCGGCGACGGCGACACTGCCAACATCGGCATGGGCCAGTTCAAACACATCATGCGCCGCAACGTGAACATGATGTACATTGTCGAAAACAACGGCGTGTACGGGCTGACCAAAGGCCAGTTCTCCGCCACTGCAGAAGAAGGGCTTAAGCTCAAAGGACAGGGCGTCAACCCCTACAAAGCGGTGGACATCTGTCTGGAAGCGCTCGTTTCCGGGGCCACGTTCGTGGCGCGGTCCTTCGCGGGGGACGCGAAACAGGTCAAAGATTTGATCAAGGCCGCGATCAGCCACCGCGGAATTGCCATTCTCGACATCATCAGCCCGTGCGTGACCTTCAACGATGAACCGAATTCCCACCACTCCTACGCGTGGAGTAAGGAAAACGAATCGCCAATCCATGATCTCAGTTATGTGCCGTTACGAGATGAAATCACCCTTGGCAATGGGCACGAAGAAGGGACCGTGCAAGATGTAACCCTGCACGATGGTTCGGTCGTCCGGTTGAAGAAACTGGAGAAGGATTATGACCCCACCAACCGCCGCGCGGCATTCAACGTGTTGGATGAAGCCGCGGATAACAACATCTTGCTCACCGGGCTGATCTATATCGACACCCAGCGCCCAGCGCTGACCGATCAGTATAACCTGACAGACCTGGCGCTCAATCGCCTGACTCCCGCCCAAATCCGCCCCCCGCGCGAGGCCCTGACGAAGATTAATGATCTGATGTTTTAACGCAATTGCTCAGCGAGAGGCCCCCCCGATAACAGGGGAGAGGGGGTAGGCATCTCGTAAATTTAGTACCTCGGTACCCCGCTCAAGCCTTGAGCGGGGTACTTGTTTTAAATATTCTGTAAGCGTAACCGTTTTGAAACTTATTCAAGGGGATACATATGTTAAATTCATGGAGAAACAAATTGTCTGTTTCTGCTATTTATTCAAACTTTATTCCCTATTTGAACTTTAGCCTTTTCGACCAGTCTTTTTACCGCTTTGGTTTAACACGCATATCACGATTAAGTCCCACCCCATTCGCCTACCAAAGCCGATTTGTCATTACGCACGCTCGAAGAGAACTCAAAAAAAGGATAGAAGGGGGGATGTACATCCCCCCTTCT
>JABWBV010000231.1 GCA_013359445.1 Anaerolineales bacterium
GGGACAAACAGCTTGTCACTTTGACCATCGGCATTATTTGGGTCAACATCAGCGTTGGTCTTGAATTCAAAACTTTCCACATAAATTGCCCCTTCCGTAACAGTAAACAAATCATCATTGCTGAATTTGACCACGTCGGTGATATTGTCGCGCAGTTTGCGCTGCAAAACGATGCCACCTGCATAAGGCGCACCAAAAGCCAGAGCATGCAGGGCATTGGCAGAAAAATCAAAAACACGTAGCTGGCCTTCTTCCGGGGCCACCCCGCCCAACTTCCAGTATCCGGCCAGACCGGTTTCACGCCCGGTCAGTTGCAGGTGCATGGCGTCTTTAATTTCGTCCGCGCTGCGGGTTATATTCCACAAACGCACATCAGATAATTGCCCCTGGTAAAACTGGCTGGAATTACTGGCCTTGCCGTCCTTCGATATGCTGCCAACTTTGACAGCTATGCTCAAGGCACTGGCGTTAAGTTTTAGGCCAGGCGATGATATCCTGCAAGCTTGCACACCATTTAGATAAAGTGTTAGCAAATTCTTGCCGTAAGATACTGCAACATGAACCCACCCCCCAACGGAAACTGGAATAGCGGCCTTGAGCGCAGCGTGACGTTGTGTCTCGACATTCCGATATGATTCATAATGATCCTTCGCTCTCTGAAGTTTGTTGTTACCGGTAAAAGCATCTTTCAAATCGCTGAAGTCATCTAAGTATTGTTGGGCTTGCACATCGGAAAGTCGTTCAGATGAATATCCTCTTTGGGAAAAGCCGATATTTCCACTCCCAAGATCCAAAGTGTAACTTGCGCTTGGATTTTCTGAAATCAACGTGAGCAAAGTTTGGTTACTAGTGCTGTTGGATTTGACCCACACCTCAAACGTAAATCCGCCAGAAAGTTTAACGGGCTCCTGGAATGGCACGGCCACCCCATCCTGAACGCCATCAAAAACCAACCCACGCCGTTTGCGCGATTCAAGGTTGATATTAACCGCCTCGCTTTTTACCCACATGCGTTGGATAGCAAAGCTGTTGGGGCCTTTTTCAATGACCGGGTACTCGCCATCATAGTCCGGACTGCCCACAATTTGCACCATATCGCCTGCCGCCAGCCCATGGTTAACTGCTTTCACGGTCAGGGTGCCATCGGCGTTCTTGGTATAGCCGGTCAACATGCCATCGAAAACCAGTCCGGTTGCTTCATCTTCCACCTTTTCCCAGTTGCCCACCTCCCCAGCTTTGAATTCTGCCTGGATGGTGAAGCCATCACCGCCAGCTGCCCTTACTGTGTACAGGCCATCATAGCTGGTGGTATGGCTCAGGCTTACCGTGTCGCCGATGGCCAGTTTGCCTAGGTTCCCAACATCGGCCGCGGCAGTTTGCACCTGCACCCGGTCAGCACTGTCATCGCTGGAGGAACGGCTCATCCCAGTAATTGTCCCGCTGGGAGGGGGATTTGTGGCACCAATGGCACGGATGTTATCCAAGATGGTTAAAGGCAGGAGAATAATGCGGCTTTGGTCGCGCAGGGAGGTTTCGGTCAGTTCTGCCAACTGCGCTAGGGTACCGTTGGCGGCAACTGCAAAATTAAGCGCGGCAATGCCCTGGTTGGTCGGCACTGCCAGCAGTAATTTAGTGGCATCGCGCACCAATTGCATCCCATTTTGGGTTTGCTGTTCGTGCTGGACATCAAATTTGGTCACCGCCAACCCGTTATTGGGGACGAGTATAGTATTGCCGCTTTTCAATTCAAACTCACGTTTGATGATGCCCGGAATGCTGTCATAAATGGCCTGGTCAGTATCTTCATCCAGGCTGCGGAACCAGTAATCGCTAACATCAAAAATCCATTCATCCCCCGAACGCAGCGTCACCAGCGTGACTTTGCTGTTGATGTAGGCAAAAATATGCCAGCGATAAACATCCTTCTCGTTGGTGGGCATCACCACCACGGCGAAATTACCGTTCGTCAGGCCCGTCAAAATCTCCGGGCAAATCACAGTGGTTGGCTCATAGAAGGAATTACCCTGCATATCGCGGAAATCGAGCGAGTCAAACGACTCCATTTGCCCGCCGCTGGAAATTTTGGCCGGTTCGGATGGGGTGTAGCGTTGTTTACTGCGCTTAAAGCGTACTTCCAGCTTGCGGTTCAGTATATTGGTCATGCCGTCAAGTACAAAGCGGT
This sequence comes from Anaerolineales bacterium, assembly GCA_013359445.1. Taxonomy (GTDB): domain Bacteria; phylum Chloroflexota; class Anaerolineae; order Anaerolineales; family JABWBV01; genus JABWBV01. Next base: position 2,183 of record JABWBV010000231.1, read on the forward strand.
CCACCAGCAGCTTCCCATCGGTGCTTTGGCGGAAGATGTAAACATGTCCATCATGCGAAACCAACTGCACCGGCGCATCAGCAGTCAACCCTGCGCTTTTATATTCCGAGCGCAACAGGTATTTGGTTGTGTCGCCTTTATAAGTCAACTCGTCTGTTTCTTTTTTAACTACAGATTGATCCGCAGTGCTTTCATTGGGAAGTTCCAACAGCTTGAAACCCTCCCAGCCACTGCTATTTGGGTTTTGCAGGGCGCTATCTTCGAACCCGTCTTGCTTGACAGAGTAATAGAGTTTGACGGCTTCACCATCTTTTACAGTAACGACCATCAACAATTTCCCCTCATGAGAGAGGGTGTTCACATGCCGAGTATTGGCGAGTTCGAGTAACATGAAAACGGCTCCTTGATTATTTTTTAGGTGGAATTGCCGAAGAATTGCACCCATATTGCAAATCGCAATATACACCCGGATGAGATTTTTGAACATTAAAATTTTTAATAAACACCCGATTCATCCCTTTAACCAACCATGCAAGCCCAGGGAAATAGCAAGATTTTGGGCACGGAGAAAGGCCCAAAGTACAGAGAGCGACAAAGATATTTGCATTTGCTAACCCTTTGATTGCGCCAGTCATCCAAGGCTTGTCCAAATGCGTGAGCGAGAAATATCCTGCCCATCATAATTTTGCAGGCTCCAGCCCCGCGCCTAACTGTTGGAAGATGAACCCCTGAAAAGATAACGCCTCTACTCTGCACGTCGTCCCCATGAAAACCTGGGGCAGGAGGTGTCCGGGCTGGGCCGCCAACTCCTTAATCATCACCGTCTCTATGTTCTCGTGATAGCCTGCACTATGTATAACTGTCCGGCAAATATCCCCCCAGAAAATAAACACTTCAGTCGTAGGGCCTCGAAAAAATTGGGCAGCTCCGCGCGCAAGGCCACAAGCCATTGCCAGTAATCAGGGTGGCGTTGCCTGAGGCTTTATCTCATATACTGAGGCGGAGACCTTATTGATAGATTGTGCCGATAAACTCGGGGGAATGGATGCGTATGCTTTTTGTCCCGCATGATGATCGTAAAAACGCCCCCTGTCCTTGTCGGAAACCCTGGCCTGGGATGTTACTCGAACTGATGGCGAAGTTGCAATTTTCCCCTGACCACACGGTCATGGTGGGGGATCACGAAAGCGATCAGCAAGCGGCTAGGGCGGCCAGGTGTGCCTTTCTTTAGGCGCAGGATTTCTTTGCTTGACAACTTTTTATTCTCGAATAAAATAGCAAACGATGATCGCCAGGGTGCCCCCCTCACCCTGGCGGTTATCGTTTAAGCGGACAATTTCATCTCCTTTATTCTTACCATCTTCGAAGTGCGCCTGAAACCAGAGGTGCTCAACCCTAAGTTCCCCACAAATCCCATGCCCGAAATTTCAAGTAAAAACCTCACTATCAACACCGCTGACTTCGCCACTTTGCCCATCCGCGCGTTTGATGTCCTCATTCTCGTGGAGCCTGATCCGGAAGGGTGGATGCCCCATCCTCAAGACGAAGAGGCCTTTGAGGAAGTCGTCCTGTTTTACAATGAACTCATCACGCATGAGTTAGAAGGATGGGAAGGGCATGAAGTCCCTGAAAGTCCCCTCCCAATTGTAGAAACGCGCGTGATTTGGACCGGTATCGATGAAGGCGAAGTATACGGGATGGTCGCCGAACACTGGGCTACCGCGAAGTTTAGGTATTTCAATGTGGATGGGGAATTATTTGCAGAGTTGGCCTATTACCTGCAGGGCCTATATCTCGCCCATCCGAAATTTCGGGTGGCTGTCGTCGGCGCGACGATAGAAAATGAAGTCATGGAAGTGGGGAACCTGGTTGCTGGGTTTGGCTTTGAAACCACGATCTTAACCCGTTATTGTTTTTCGCAGGACGCCTTTGTCAACCTGGACGATTTTTATGCACAACTCAATGCCCGTCGGCGGACGATGCGGGAGATGGGCTATACAGACGAAGAAATCTGGGGGTCAGAGTAAGCCCTCTCTGTATATCATTCCCTTGTGTCGATAATTTCGATGCTACCGTCTTAACGCCCATCAGGGTTTAGCCCTCCCAATAAACCCGGTGGCATTTTAGAGTACTACCCAGACTATGAAATTTGGGGCAATTTGTCTGAATTTCGCAACGTATACGCACAAAATGTGAAGAGATCGTAATGGGGAACCTGTTTATACGAACGCGATTTTGCCGCTTATGAAATCAAAAAGGCCGAAAAAGTAGGGATTTTTCGGCCTTTGGGTGCGTATAACGCCCGTTAGGTGAACATGTTTTGAAAATAATTTTCCTGTTCTTTTGGGATTAATACCATTGCACAAATTCTAAACACATCATCTAACACCGCATTATAGTAGCGGCACCAAGCTAGAATACACTCATCGCTGAGATTTTCCACTTTATCTGCTGAAACTGGTGCAAGGGGCATGTCCTTCTCGCAACGGATCAAATTGAGAAGCTGAATATCAGAGTATTTTCTCTCTAGACGCTTCCTGGAGGCATCATAAATTGCCCAATGATATCTGCCTCGATACTGTAACAGTACGTAAACTAACCAGGTATTTCCTTCGAATGTGCGAGCACTAATGATGTCGTCGCTAATTTTGCGCGCATATTCCTTGTACCGTTCAAGATTAGCTGTGTGTTCAAAAATTGGAGAGGATTTGCCTTCTTCCATTTGCCCAATCGCTTCAAAACTAAAATCGCCTGCAAATTGAACATCCTTTATTTTTGCGATTTCTCCCAAGTGAAAGGTCTCTTCATCTTTATGGGTAAGAGACGGCATTTCTGTTATCTGTTGAGAATCTTGGTGGCGTTTCATCAGGGTATGAAAGCGTTGCGCGACCAGAGCAACCTCATGATACTGAAGTCCCTCAGTGATTTTAGGAATAAAGGCAAATAAGTTGATGTGACGAGGTTCATGCCACAAGCGTAGAATTCGGCCTGCCCGTTGAGTAGGTTCTATGGGAACCCATGCCAGATCGTAATTGATAACTGTATCTGCATCCTGTAAATTAATTCCCACCCCATGGGCATCAGTAGCAAGTAGAATGTCAATTTGATCCTTTTGAGGGATGTCTAGATGGTTGGCGATAGGCGCAAAACAACTTACGATTTTCTTTGCCTCTTTTTCAGGTTTGAGACCATGCTCAAAAATATTTTTGAAAGAGACAGTAGAACCGATTCTCATTTGTGGAGAATGTCGGGTAAGTTCCGTTTCTAGATATCCAAGAGTGGCATGACGTTCAGAAAAAATGATGATTTTCCTGTTGTGTTCCTTGCGGACTGCGCGGATGATATCAAGGAGAAGTTTGAGTTTTGGGTCATTTTCCGAACTGAGATTCTTAATTTGATCGGATAACGCTTGAAGCAGATTGAAACGAATGCCTTCATCCAAAAAATAATTTACTTTGTATCCGCGTTCATCCTCGGAACGCATGGCTTTATCTGCTACCTCTTGGAGTGCCCAGGGAGAACTACCCCACGCTACTCTGGCAGTTGTCTCAATAGGTTGCCTTTTGGAACGCTTGTTGTTTATTCCAAAAGCCCTGTGTGAAAGGGCTTGAGTCATTTCCGTTTCTACGGGCAGGATATAACTAACCGCAAATAGATTGACTTTGGGAATGTATTTCCGCTCTTTATTAAATTCAATGTAGATGCCCGATTCGTCTTTTTTACTATAGGAACGTGCCACATCAGGCGTGGTAATCTTGGATACCACCTCTAGCTTTTCTAAATCTTTGACCTCGTTGACTCTCCACGCATGCGAACCTTCAACCATGTCTGGAAGCAAGGCGTTGGAATCAGGTTTTTGGTGGGGAAGTAAAAAGAGTTGATTGTTGAGATTTTTGATGTCTTTCGCGTAGGGCGTGGCTGTCTGTACAAGAACTTTACATTGGCTCTTTTCAATGGCAGGAACTAATTTTTTGAATGCCGTTTTTTCGGTGTGCGTCAATTTTTGTTTCTGATTATCCCAATCTACATCAAACCGATTTCTGAGTTGGTGGCTTTCGTCGATAATGATCATCCATCTGGCATCCAGATCAAAATCGAGAATTTGCTGAAGGATTCCTCCATAGGTGTTGGGATCTGTTTCTTGGGTATATAGTGCTGAAAAGTTGAAATATTCCGTATGAATTCCAGTTGGGCGAAGATGTGATCGCCAAGAGGCTTCTACTGGTTTAGGTCCGATTACCAATAGATTGTCAATTTCACCCTGATGACGTAAATGCCAGGCCACATTTGCGGCAATAACTGTTTTTCCAAGACCTGTAGAGGCTAAAAGCATCGCTCCACTGAAATCTATAATTTGACGAACCAGACGTGCAATGACAGCTTGCTGATATCCTACTGGTTTTTTGAAGGTGCTTCGATCAATTTCTGGCTCTTCCAAATCCTTTAATGCTACCAGTGTGCGTAAGTAAATATCCCAGGGGGATGCCATGTCCAACCATCGCCTGAGTTCGTCAATCAGTTCTTGGGTGATGTCCAGCGCATCGGGTGCGAAAAAGTGTTCGTCATACTTCTTGACTAGATAAAGAACATCCTCGGGGTTTGTTACGACAGCACCATTTTCGATCGAACGCAACATTCCACGTTCAGAAACGTTAGACGAGGCACTGATAGCGATAATGTCATCCACAATAAACATTTTCGCATGTATGTCCTTCGCGCGCATGTCAATGATCCGAAAATTACCACCTTCCATTTTTTCGATCAAATCAATTACGGCCTGTCTGCGCTCCAAATCAGACCCGCGCCGGAGATCATCCATGATTTCCTGAACAAGAGCTTTCCTGGCTCTTTCCAGGCTGGGTTTATCTAGCCCAACCAGGATATACATCTTTTTGCCATGGGTTCCTGGACGAATCAAGTTGTAACCCCGTACTGAAAAAAAGCCTGTGGCAATTCGGATTAACTTTTTGCCTAAGTTCAACTGATTTCGAATAACATAGAGGGCACTCTCCGCCTCAAACCAAACACGTTTTTCCTGAGCTGACTCCATTCTGCAACTCCTTTATTTGCTCACCACCACAATCCCTTCACGTCTCAGTTCCTCAAAATGCCCTTCCACCTGCCCCGGCAAAGCACCACCCCGAATCAACACCCCCAACTCCATATTAAGATTCATCGCATATTCGGTCAGGTTCGCGCTGGAGATGAGCAGGGTCTGCCCATCCGCAATGGCGGCTTTGGCGTGGAGGGAGCCGTGTTTGCCATCGGGGGAGAGGGCGCGTTTCTCTTTGGGCCAGACATAGAGATGGGCATATGCGCGGAGCTCTTCTCCCAAAGCCAAGAGCGGGTCAAAGCTGATTTTATCTGCGCTTGAGTCCGGGGTTTCGAGGAGGAGGGAAACCGTGACTCCGCGTTGGGCGGCGGCGAGGAGGGCGTCCAGAATCGGTTGGGCTTTGTACACGGCAAAACTGATGATCCAGAGCCGGGTTTGGGCTTCTTGAATGAGTTGGAGGAGGGCTTGATCGGTGCGGCGCAGAGGGAGGTTAGGGGAGCGTGGCCCGGTCCACACGAGTTCCAGGGACTGGGCTTCGCGGTGTTGGCGGGCGGCGTGGGTGGCGGTCAGGAAGGCCAGGGCCAGCCCAGAGGCGTGGATGTCCGGGTGTTCCGTTTGCCAAAGATGGATCAGGCTCTCCATCTCGGCCTGGATGGCGGGGTGAGGCAGGGTCGCGATGAACTGGGAAACGTGAGGCACAGGTTTTTCCTGCAGGAAAGGGGTGACCAGCGAGGCGATCAGCGCTTCCGGTAAACGGGCGGCGAGGGTGTAGATTTTTTCGGCAAGTAAGTTAGGCGGGGTGGACATCGTTCCCCCTATTCAAAAAACGCCAGGTCGGTGATTTCCACCGTTTTGACGAGGGTAGACCGGTCGAGGTATTTGTTCCCCCGTTCGCAGGCGGTTTCGGGGGCGAAGAGGCAGGCGTGGCAGGCGGCGGCGTGCAGGGTTTGCCCACGCTGGCTGGGCGGGTGTTCGGCGCACAGGGGGTCACTGCCGCAGAGACGGGCGGCTTCAAAGGCCTGGAGCAGATGCCGTTCCAACGTGGCGGTTTCCCCGAGGCTGACCAGCCCGCCTAACGTGCCTTCGCTATCCGGGGCGGCGGTGTAGAGGAGCACCCCTGCCATCGGAGGCCGGTCATCATCGCCGGGATGGGCGTAGATCCGTTCGGCGAGACTGGCGGATGAATAGCCACATTCCAGGGCAAACTGGCGCATCAGGGCGTGGGCAAAGGTGTGCAGGAGGACATAGCGCATTTCGGGAAAACCCCCGGTGACATCTTCGATGAAGTGGGCTTTCCGCCATTTTTTGTGGCCTTCAAAAAAGGCGTCGGCGCGGGCACGCACGGCCGGTTGGGCGGCCCACGCCCGGATTTTTTGTTCCTCGAACTGGATAAAAATGCCTTCCCCCCGGACTTCGTTGGCGGGGAGCCAGGTGGGGGCTTGGCGGGCAAGCGGGGCAAGGTCGGTCAGAATCCCCTGGTTGGGGTCGGTCAACTCGCCGACGGCATCCAGGCGGGTAAAGCCCAACATCGCCCGGACTTCGCGCAAGCGCTCGACCAGGACGACCTGTTTGAGTAGGTGGGCAAATTTGGGCGGTGGGTCAACGGGACGGAGGCGGAAATCCTTGCTGGTGAGGGCCGGGTCGTAATTGGAGAGCACTTGCCATTCCGGGGTTTTCAAATCCGGGGGCGCGGAGTCCGCGGGGAGTTCGCCTGCTTGCTGTTTGCGGATCGTCTCAATGGCGGTCCACAGGTCGGCGTTGGCATATTTCATCAAGGCCCCGCTCAACTGGCCGATAGCGCGGAAGGCGGCCAGCACTTCGACCGAAGTCACCGTTTGCAGTTTGGCCCAGTCATCCACGATCAGTTGGGTGAGTTGACCACTCTCCACGGGGATGGCAATCGTGCTTTGCAGGGCGGGGAACCACAAGTTTGACGCCCCCAGGATGATTGTGCGCATCAGATTTTCGCAGGGTTCGGAATCAAAATCGCGCAACTGCGGGCGGCGGCCCCTGCACTGGGGGAGATTTTCCCGGTTTTCCAGCCCAAAGGCTTCGGCCATGCGGCGTTTCTTCTTGCAGGTCTCACATTGCACTTCCAAATCACGCGCATCCCCCGAGGCACTCAATTCAAACAGCCGTAAGATCGGGTCCGCACACACCTGGCCCCGGTGGACAAAGGCGACCCAGGGGAAATCGTCCAGGTGGCCCTTTTCGCAGGCGACGAGGAAACGGGCCGGGACGACTTCGGGAGCTTTCCCCGCGCGGACTTTCTGGCAGTTGGTGTGGCGGTAGGCGGTGCGATCCTGGCGGTAGGGGTCGGTTTTAAGTTCGAATAGCCCGCTTTTCAGGGGGGCCAACAGGCGACATTCCGGGCAGAGCATCCAGCGCGGGAAGGCGGCCACGGGCACCCCGATTTGTGCAGCGCGGGAAAACGGATCGGGGTGATCCTGATCCACGTCGGCAGGGGGGGAGAGCAGTTTCTGGACGTGGGGATGGGTGTAGCGCACAGCCTGGAGGAGCCGGTCTTCGGTGATTTCCCGGACATAGGGCGGCGTGGTGGGCCAGTCGTCCAGCCCGGTGACGATGACGGAGATTTTGGGCAGGTCCACAATGGCCCCCACGCCGTAGGTAAAGAGCAGTTGACTGGGGCGGAGATCGCCCACGCGGGGGGTCTCATTCACGCTCATGCCGCACGCTCCTCGGGGGTTTCTTCAGGTTCCCGGTCCATGCCGTAGTTGTTCAAAAT
>JABWBV010000232.1 GCA_013359445.1 Anaerolineales bacterium
CCCTCAGCCAGGAAGACCTAGCCAAAAGCCCGGACCGTGCCATCCAAACGAACGTCGAAATTTTGCAGGAATACGCCCAACACGCATGGACAGGCAAATCTCGTAAGATGATCTTCCGCTTTTTGGTTTCCCCGGTCGAATTACGCGGCGAAAACGGGCACGTGACCTGCATGAAAATGGTCAAAAACACCCTCTCCCGCACCGACGCCGGAACCCTCCGCCCGAACGCCACCGAAGAATACGAAGAACTCCCGGTTGGGTTGGTGTTCCGCTCGATTGGGTATCGCGGCGTCCCCTTGCCCGAGGTCCCCTTCCACGAGCGCTGGGGGGTGATTCCCAACCAGTTGGGCCGGGTGACTGATCCCCAAACAAACGCCCCCGTGATGGGGTTGTACACCGCCGGATGGATCAAACGCGGCCCAAGCGGGGTCATTGGCACCAACAAACCCGACGCCGTTGAAACGGTGGACTCGATGCTCGCGGATATGAATGCCGGGGGCTTGTTCACCCCTTCCAAACCCGGTGTGGAAGAGGCCCAGGCATTGGTCGCTTCTCGTCAGCCACGCTATGTCACGTATCCCGACTGGCTTAAGCTCGATCAAATGGAACTCGAACGCGGTCAGGCCGCAGGCCGCCCACGATTAAAGTTTACCGACGTCGAAGAAATGTTGCAGGCTTTAGGAAAATAATTCTATAAAATCGGTTGAAAAACCGGGTTTTTTCTCGATAACGGGCGAAAATAAAGCCTGTTAGATAGAAAATATCCGGTTTTTTCATTTAAATACAGAAAAACCGAAAATCATTTGCTTTTATTTAAATAAAAACCTTCAATTTTGTACCATTTGCAAAAAACATCAGAAAAGGTTTCATCGCGTGTAAATAATGTTTCCATCTTACTAAAAACATTAACTCAATTGTTAACCTTTCGAACCTTTACATTCGTGAAATTAAAAATATAATTACCAATCAATAGATTGTCAGGCAAAATGTGCAATCTACAAATCGCATAACAACTCAGGTGACATTTATTCGGTCAAATTGCCGATGGGTGTCACCTGAAATTGTTAAGCCGTTTGGACTACTGACCAAGAGCGAGAGTTTCTGTGAAACAGATCGCCGACGCTAAAGTCTGTCCCCCGGGCAGGCTTTTTTGTTTGTCTATTTCCCGGCCTTTGGCCGGCTAATCTTTTTTTGAGGTGAATCAATGTTCCCTGGTCCCCATTCCTATCTCTCCCCCAAATTGGAAGTCCGCGCTTGGTACGGACAACACGGCGTGTTTGCCGTAGAACCGGTGAAGGCCGGTGAGTTGATCTCTGTATGGAGCGGCATGGTTCTCAATGCCGAGCAACTCTCGCAGTTACCTGATGAACTTCGCCGCCACACCATTCAGGTCGAAGATCACCTGTTTTATACGTCCATGCGCCCGGACGAACCTGCGGACTACATCAACCATTCGTGCAATCCGAATGCGGGTCTGGTCGGACAGTTAACTCTGGTCGCGATGCGAGACATCAAACCCGGCGAAGAGATCGGTTTCGATTACGGGACGGCGGATAGCACGCCCTATGATGAGTTTGAATGCCAATGTGGGGCCGCGAACTGCCGCGGACGCGTGACTGGCAACGACTGGCGCAAACCTGAACTCTGGCAGAGATACAAAGGCCATTTCATGCCGTACTTGCAACGGAAAATTGATCGCCTACAAGCACAGGAAAAAGCCGCCCGTAAAGCGACGCGGATGGCGATGCGGATGGGGATGCCACAGGCGTAAAGGAATTTTTCCCCCGAAAAAAAGAAGTGGGTGGGCATGTACATGCCCACCCACTTCTTTTTTTCGGCCTTATCACGGATGAGCCAACTGTGGTAAAACTAATCCCATGATCCCCCGCACCCTCACCCTCTCCGGCTTCCTCTCCTACCGCACCCCCGTCACCATCGACTTCACCACCTTTGACCTCGCCTGCATCGCCGGAGCCAACGGCGCGGGGAAATCCAGCCTGCTCGACGCCTTCACCTGGGTGCTTTTTGGCCGCGCCCGCAAAACCGACGACAGCCTCCTCAACGCCCACCCCGAAGTCAAAGCCGCCCAAGTCACCCTCGAATTTGAATACGAAACCAATCTCTACCGCATCCAACGCACCAGCCCCCGGGGGAAAACGACGGTGCTAGAATTTCAAATCGCCCAAATAGTTGATCAGTTATCGGTTCCTGGTGCATCAGGCAACCGATCAACCAACCAACCGATCAACCAACCGACCAATCAACCAACCAACCAACCACTCACCTGGAAACCCCTCACCGAACGCGCCCTACGCGAAACCCAACGTCGCATCGAAGAAACCCTCCGCCTCGACTACGACACCTTTGTCAACGCCTCCTTCTTCCTCCAGGGCAAAGCCGACCAGTTCACCCAACAACGCCCCTCTGACCGCAAACGTATCCTCAGCAGTATCCTTGGCCTCGAAACCTGGGAAACCTACCGCAAAACCGCCGCCGACCGCCGCAAACTCGTCGAAAGTGACATCGAAAACCTCAACGGTCGCCTCCAAGAAATCAACACCGAACTGGACGAAGAAATCCCCCGGAAAACCCGTCTCGCGGAACTGCAAACCCAACTCGAAACCCTCGGCCAAACCCGTGCCGCCCAAGAGCAAATCGTCGAAACCGCCCGCCAAATCGCCGCCACGCTGAACGAACAACGCAAACTCGTTGAAACCCTCAACCGCCAACGCACCACCACCCAGGCCCGCCACACCGACCTCCTCACCCGCCAGGGGGAACGTCTCCGCGAACGCGACACCCTCACCCACACCCTCACCCGCGCCCCAGAAATTCAAACAGCCTACGACCAATGGACGCAAGCCCGCGCCCACCTCGCCACTTGGGACGAAACCGCCGCCCGCTTCCGCGCCCACGAAACCCGCCGCAACGCCCCCCTCGCCGAAATCCAAAAAGAACGCGCCCTCCTCGAAAAAGAGCAAACCAACCTCCATCAACAACAAACCCAAATCGCCACCCTCAAATCTCAAATCAGCACGCTCCAAGCCGAAATCGCCAATCTCCAAACCCAAATCGCCACCCTCGAAGCCGAACTCTCCCACCGCGCCCAACTCGAAACCGCCCTCCAAACCGCCCTCCACCGCCAGGCCGAAGCCAAAGCCGAAAACCCCCGCCTGCGCGCCGAAATGAACGATCTGAAAGAGCGCATCGACCGACTGAAAGAAGCCGAAGGCGCGGCCTGCCCTCTCTGCGGCCAACCGCTTTCCGCCGAAGACCGCACCCGCCTCATCACCGAACTCGAAACGCACGGCAAAGACAAAGGCGACCAATACCGCACAAACCAAAAGCTTCTCCAAGAATCTAACGATCTCGTCCAAAATCTACAATCAGCAATCCACAATCTGCAATCGTTAGATGCCACCCACCGCGCCCACACCACCAAACTTGCCGCCCTCGAAGCCCGCCTCACCCAAAATCTCGAATCCGAAAACCTCTGGCAAACCACCGGCCTCCCCCAACTCATCGCCGTCCAAACCCAACTCGCCGAAGAAGATTTTGCCCTCGAAGCCCGCGCCCTCCTCGCCCAAATCAACCAATCACTCAAAGAAATCGGCTACGACGCCGCCGAACATGATCGCATCCGCCGCGCGGTCGCCGATGGACAAACAACCGAAACCGCCCTCCGCCAACTTGAACGCGCCCAGGCCGCCCTCGAACCCCTACAAAGCGAAATCACCAATCTCCAAACGCAAATCGCCAATCTCGAAAACGAACTAACCCACCAACAAACCGAATACACTTCCGCCCGCACCGCCCTCACCACCGCCGAATCCGCCGCCCCAAGCCTGGACCTCGCCCAACGCACCCTCTTCAACCTGCTCGAACAAGAAAACATCCTCCGCACCGAAGTCGGCATGGCCAAACAAAAAGTCGAAGTCCTCGAAAACCTCCGCGCCCGCCGCAAAACCCTCGAAACCGAACGCGAAACCCTCGCCCAAACCATCGCCCGCTACAAACAACTCGAAAAAGCCTTCGGCAAAGACGGCGTCCCCGCCCTCCTCATCGAACAAGCCCTCCCCCAAATCGAAGCCAAAGCCAACGAAATCCTCGACCGCCTCACCAACGGCGAAATGTCCGTCCGCTTCCAAACCCAAAAAGAACTCAAAACCAGCGACGCCCTCCGCGAAACTCTCGACATCCAAATCAGCGACCGCGCGGGAACCCGCGACTACGAAATGTACTCCGGCGGCGAAGCCTTTCGCGCCAACTTCGCCATCCGCCTCGCCCTCTCCGAAATCCTCGCCCAACGCGCAGGTGCCCGCCTGCAAACCCTCGTCATCGACGAAGGCTTTGGCAGTCAAGACACTTTAGGCCGCCAACGTCTCATCGAAGCCATCAACCTTGTCAAACGCGACTTCGCCAAAATCCTCGTCATCACCCACATCGACGAACTCAAAGACGCCTTCCCCACCCGCCTCGAAGTGGAAAAGACGGATTTGGGGAGTGCTGTCAGAGTCATATGATTCGTGAAACGTGATACGTGAATTGTAATTTCACGCATCACGTTTCACGAATCATTCACCCAAGCCCCAATCGTTCAATCTCCCAATGAATCCCCTCCTCCGCGAACTCCTCACCGACCTCAAAGCCGCCGCCCTCATCGGCCACCCCGAAAGCCTGACCAGCGCCCTCGACGGCATCCGTGCCCTGGACGATGACCAGCTCCCCCCGTCCGCGCTTGTCCCCCTCGGACGGGCGCTCACCCCCCTCCCCGCCCAAACCCTCAAACCCCTGTACGTGGACGACGACCCCGCCATCCGCGCCCTCGTCAGTGTCGCGCTGGGTGAACGGTTTATGCAGGGGAAAGAAGTCAGCGCCACCGACCTCGGCATCCTCGCCGAAGACCCCAACCCCGAAGTCCGCGCCGCCCTCGCCCGCGCCCTGATCGAGTTCACCCCCGCCCGCCCGGAAAAGCTCCCCCCCCTCATAGAAGCCTGGCTCAAACCCGCACAACAAACGAACAAATCCCCCAACCCCCAAATCCACCCCGCCCTGCTTCTCCTTCCCTTTTCTCCTCTCCCCCCTTTCGACCGGCTGACTCCCCTCGACCTGCTTGAAGATCACGACCTGCGTGACACCCTCCTCCTCTGCGTAAACACCCTGGCCGAAAAGGGGTACGCCGCCCCCGTCCTCGATCTCCTCGCAACCTGGGCCGCCCGTCCCACACCCAACGTCTGGCTTCTCACCCGCGCCCTCTCCGCCTCCTGGACCCTCGCCCACCGCGAACAGGCTACACGCATCCTCCAAGAACTGGCAAAACAGGCCGGGATGATCCGCCCCATTGTCCGCGCCCTCGAACGATTCGCTTGACGGGCGTTCGCAAGATGCGCAAACCCTAATGAACATTTCCCTCACCCCCATTGCCCCCCAAGAAAAAACCATCCTCCAACGGTTAATGCAACTTTACTTGTACGACTTCAGCGAATTTACCGGGAATGACCTGGATAAATTTGGCAAATACCCTTTTGCGCTGACCGAGTTTTGGAACAATCCCCAACGCCGCCCCTACCTGATCCGGGTGGGCGATCACATCGCCGGGTTTGTTTTGGTTGGATTGCACGCCACCAGTCTCCTCGCCCCCCCAAAGAAAGTCAACTTCATCGCTGAATTTTTTGTGATGAAAAAACACCGCAAGCACGGCGTAGGGGAATTTGCCGCACGATGGGTGTTCGATCAATTTCCGGGGGATTGGGAGGTGGACCAAATCGCGGAAAACCTTCCCGCCCAGGCATTTTGGCGTAAAATCATCCACCGCTACACCAACGGTCAATTTCAAGAAGTGGTCCTCAATAACGAAAACCACGATGGGCCGCTTCAGTATTTCAGTAACCGTCCCTAGTTCACCTCACTGTTTCACACCATTCACCCCAAACCACTATGAACAATATTCTTGGTTTCCTCCTTGTTTTCGTTTATATCATCGTCATTATCGGATTAGGCGAGGGTCTGCGCCGATGGCGAGGGTACACCTCGGATTTTACGCGTAAGGTTGTGCATATTGGTGTGGGAATGGTGATGTGGATCATCCCCTTTCTATTTGACAATCCGTGGTGGTTCGCGGCGGCGTGTACTGGTTTTATGGTGATCAACTTTTTGGATTGGAAATATGGCTTTTTTGCTTCGATGACCACCCAAGATCGTTCCAATCTCGGCACGGTGTATTTCCCTTTGGCCGCGGGGATTTGTGCGATTGTGTTGTGGGATCAGCCCGGATTGATGATCGCGGCAATGATGCCGTTGACGTGGGGCGATGGCCTGGCCCCGGTCGTGGGGCGCAAACTCGGCTGGGGGGCGTATACCATCCGGGGGCATAAACGAACCCTCGCGGGGTCGGTTGCGTTTTTTGGCGCGGCGACGCTGGCGGTTTGGTTGGCCCTGATGTTCGGGGCGGGGTCCCCCGCGGTGGCTTCGCCATTCGTCACCGCGTTGATTGTGGCGGGCATCACCGCCGTGATTGAAGGGGTCACAATTTATGGGTTGGATAACCTGGCGGTGACCGCGGCGGCGATGGGGTTGTTGTGGTTAGCCGGGGGATGAATGGTAAAATTCAGAGCAGTCTAATTTTTTCGGAACTTCCGACTCATGGTGAGGACCGAATGATTATCTCAAATATGGAGGCCCACAATGGCAGATAAAGTAAAAGCAAAAGACGTTGAAATTTTGGTAGATTTTGGCGAGGAAACGGGCGGACTGGTCCCGGTGTCCCGCGGCGGGGGCAAACTCGGAGAAGTCACCAGCGAATTGGTCGAAAAATCGAAAGATGCGATTGATAAGGCGATGGATACCATTCAAGGAATGGCCGCGAAAACCATTGCCGCGGCGAAAGGCATTTCCGAGCCACCCGATGCGATTGAAGTGGAGTTCGGCATCAAACTGGATGCAGCAGCAGGCGCGCTCGTCGCCCAGGCCGGGACAGAAGCCAGCATCACGGTAAAAATGGTTTGGCGCCCCAAAGAACGTCCGATGGCGAAATTGTCCGGGGTGGGCTTTTTCCGCACTCAGAAAGAAGAGGTAGGGAATGGAGATGAAGAGGGGGATGAGGACGACGGAGACGAGTAAATCCGAAAAAAAAGAGCGCTGGTTGGTGTACACCAACCAGCGCTCTTTTTTTTCGGTTATCCTGTATTCCGTAACCCCGCCGCAATCCCGTTGATCGTCACCACGATCACTTCCCGCAAGGCCTGCGCCTCGTCGGATTCCTGATCGGGGAGCGCGCGAATGCGGCGAAGCATTTCAACTTGCAGGTAGTTGAGCGGGTCCACGTAGGGGTTGCGGAGGTGGATGGCACGCTGGAGGGTGGGGTCGGCGTCCATCAGGGCGGCGTGGCCGGTGATCGCCAGGACTTGCGCGTGCGTCCGGTCATATTCCGCCTGGATACGGGCAAAAATCTGGCGGGAGAGCGTTTTGTCGGGGACAAGGTCGGCGTACAGGGCGGCGATGTCCATATCCGCTTTGAGGAGGGACATTTCGGTGTTATCGATCAGCGCCTGGAAAAACGGCCAGGCCTGGTACATTTCTTTCAACCGCGCGATTTCCCCCGCGGCAAGCCCCGTACCGAGACCGTACCACCCCGGCAAGTTGTACCGGCTTTGCATCCACGAAAAAACCCAGGGAATCGCCCGAATTTTGAGCACTTCCGCGCCCCCTGTACCGGGCCGCGCCGAGGGCCGCGAGCCAATCCGCAATCGCCCGATTTCGTCGAGCGGGGTCGCGGCCTGCCAAAAGTTGAGGAAGCCGGGTGTTTCGTACACGAGGGCGCGATAGGCTTGCCGCGCGAGGGCGGACATGTCATGCATCAAACCCCTCACCCCCAGCCCCTCTCCTGCTGGGAGAGGGGAGTCACTTCCTCTCCCCTGTGGGGGGAGGGGGTTGGGGGGTGAGGACGGAGCAGAGGCCAGCAAGACAGCGTTCACGAGTTGTTCTAAATTTCGGTGCGCCAAGTGAGGATTGCCGTATTGAGAACTGATGACTTCCCCCTGCACGGTGAGGCGAAACCGACCGTTGACCGTGCCCGGGGGTTGGGCGCGGATCGCGCGGTTGGCAGGCCCCCCCCCGCGGGCCACCGATCCCCCGCGCCCGTGGAACAACGTCAGCGTGACACCGTGCTCCCGGCAAACGGCGGCGAGGGTTTCCTGCGCCTGATACAGTGCCCAGTTCGCGGCGAGGTACCCGCCGTCCTTGTTGCTGTCGGAGTAGCCGATCATCACCATTTGGTGGTGGTTACAGGTGGCGAGGTGACGTTGATAGGCGGGCAGGGTAAAGAGTTCGCGGAGGGTGTCCGGGGCGGATTCGAGGTCGTCCACCGTTTCAAAGAGGGGAACGATGAACAAGCCGTCGGCTCCCTCCGTCCATTGGGCGAGGAGGAGGACGGTGAGGACATCGGCGGCGGAGCGGGTCATGGAGATGATGAAGGGGCCAAGGGTGTCGGGGCCGTAGAGGGCGCGGGCGCGGGCGATGACCTGGAACAGTCCCCACGTGCGGGCGGTCGCTTTCGTGACCCCGGGATGGGGCGCCAGTTCCGGGCGGGGCGCGGTGAGCAGGTCGGCGAGGTGCCGCGTGCGGATGGCGTGATCCTGTTCAAACCCGGTGGGTTCATCCCCTGGCAGGGCGCGGAGGATTTCGTCGAGGGCATCCGCCAGTTTATCGGATGATTCGCGGATGTCCAAGCGGGCGGCGGAGAGGTCAAAAATGGTGAGTTGGTGCTGGATTTCGTCGAGGGCATCTTCGCGAATCACGTCGGGCATGGCGGAGGCGACGAGGGAGAGGGGGGAAGTTAATTGGGTGATTGAGAGACTGGAGGATTGGGAAATTGGAGATTGCGGATTGCGGATTGCGGATTGCGGATTGGAGAGGAGGGTTTCGGTGACTTTTTCGCGGGAGGCTTCGTCGAGGGCGGCGGCGAGGAGGGCGAGGGTGAGGCGGTAGGGTTCGCCGGGGTAGCGAGCGGCGACGACGGTAGGGAAGTCGTGTTTGTGCTGTTCGAGCCAGTTGGCGAGTTCGGGCGGGGGGGCGATGCGGTCGTCGCTGGGGCTGAGGCGGCGCGAGAGTTGGCGGAGGTGGTCCCGATGGCGGGTGACGGCAAGCCCGCGATGGAGGCGGATGGTTTCGGCAGTCACTTCGGGGGTGACGTTGGGGTTGCCGTCGCGGTCGCCGCCCACCCAGGAGGCGAGGCGGAGCCACCGGGCGGGGGGCGTGAGGCCGGGGTAGTGCCGGGCGAGGGCGGTTTCCAGATCGGTATACAGGCGAGGGAGGGCGCGCCAGAAAATTTCTTCGACGAAGTAGAGGGTGGTTTTGACTTCGTCTTCCACGAGGGGGACGAGGGTGCGCTGGCGGGAGGTGAGCCAAAAGGTGGTGATTTCGGCGAGGAGGGCACGTTCGAGGGCGGCGCGTTCGCGGGGGAGGAGGCCATCGTGATCGAGTTCGAGGAGGAGGTCGGCGATCCGCATGACTTTGGAGAGGATGGTACGGCGTTTGGCTTCGGTGGGGTGGGCGGTGAGGACGAGTTCGATGTCGAGGCTGGTGAGGAGGGCCGCCATTTGGGCGGGGGTGACGCCCTGGTTTTTGAGGGTGGCGAGGGCGTCGTCGAGCGAGTCGGGGACGAAGGTTCCGGCGAGGTCTACTTTTTCTTCGCGCTCGCGGAGGCGGTGGACGCGTTCTTTTTCTTCGGCGAGGTTGACAAGGTCAAAGTAGAGGGTGAACGCGGCGGCGACGGCGCGGGCCTGTTCGGGGTCGAGGGCAGTGACTTCGGCGGTGAGGCGAGTTTCGGCGTCGGGGAGGCTGGCGCGCCGATCTTTGGCGGCTTGCCGGATGCGTTCTTCGAGGGTGAAGAGGGCGGGGGATTCCTGTTCGCGGAGGACCTGGCCGAGGAGGTTGCCAAGGAGGTGGATGGAGGTGGAGAGGGACATGGGGGGAGG
>JABWBV010000233.1 GCA_013359445.1 Anaerolineales bacterium
CAACCCTGGTCGTTCATTGACGGCCCAATCACCGCGAACAACCCGATGGGCGTTCACCACGGCTGGGGGCGCACGTACAAAGACCTGTACAACCGCTTTTGGGCCATGCAAAACCGCGACCTGCGCTACCAGCAAGGGTTCGACTGCCAGGGTCTTTGGGTGGAAGTGGAAGTCGAAAAAGAACTCGGCTTCAAAACCAAAAAAGACATCGAAGCCTACGGGCTGGACAAATTCGTCCTCAAATGCAAAGAACGTGTCCTCAAATACGCCGC
This sequence comes from Anaerolineales bacterium, assembly GCA_013359445.1. Taxonomy (GTDB): domain Bacteria; phylum Chloroflexota; class Anaerolineae; order Anaerolineales; family JABWBV01; genus JABWBV01. The sequence goes on from JABWBV010000233.1 coordinate 273, forward strand.
CTTCCAAACCGAACAATCCATCCGCCTCGGTTACTGGATGGACTGGAACGACCCCAACGGCCTGCGTGAACTCGGCGCGAAACTGATCGAAGACCCCACCCAAGAAGTGACCATCGAAACCCCGCTAGGCCCCCTCTCCGGCCCCGCGGAGCAAATCGTCGGGCAACTGGGCCTGCCTGAAGTCGGGGGAAGTTATTTCACCTTCTCCGACGAAAACAACTACATGATCTGGGCGTTCCTCAAAAAATGTTGGGAAAACGGCTGGCTCTATCAGGGCGCGGACTCCATGCCCTGGTGCCCTCGTTGCGCCACCGCCATCAGCCAACACGAAATCGTCACCGACGGGTACGCTGATCTCACGCATCCTTCGGTAACGCTCCGCTTTCCGCTTCGGACGGGGGACGGAGAAACGACGGAAGACGGGGGACGGGGGACGGATAAAACCGGTCTCCGGTCTCCGGTCTCCGGTCAACGTGAGTCCCTCCTCGTCTGGACGACCACCCCCTGGACGCTTACCAGTAACGTCGCCGCCGCCGTAGGCCCGGAACTGACCTACGTCAAAGTCCAGCAGGGCGACGAATTCCTCTACCTGTCCAAAGGCACGCTCAAAATGCTCAAAGGGGACTTCACCATCGTCGAAGAATTGAAAGGCAAAGACATGGAAGGCTGGACGTATGACGGGCCGTTTGACGATCTGGAAGCGGCCAACACCCCTGGCGGCGTCGTCTCCCTCACGCCCAAACAGCGGGATTCCATCCTGAAAGGGGTCACGGCGACCGCGCGGGAAGCGCACCGCGTCATTCTCTGGGACATGGTCGGGGAAGAAGAAGGGACGGGCATCGTCCACATCGCCCCCGGTTGCGGTGCCGAAGACTTTCAACTCGGCAAAGAATACCACCTCCCCTTCATCGCCCCCATTGACGACGAAGGCATTTTCCTGCCGCAATTTGGCTGGCTGGCGGGCTGGGATGTCAAAGACAACGCCCACCGCACCGCCATCTTCGACGCCCTGTGTGAAAAAGGCGTCCTCTACAAAGTCGAAAACTACACGCACCGCTACCCCACCTGCTGGCGTTGCAAAACCGAACTCGTCTTCCGACTTGTGGACGAATGGTTCATCAGCATGGGTGAGAGCTACGACAAACCCCGCGAAGAACTGACTGCGGAAGAAAAAGCCCGCTCCCTCCGCTACCAGATCATGGACGTGGTAGACCAGATCAAGTGGTACCCCGACTTCGGTTACGCCCGCGAGATGGACTGGCTCCGCAACATGCACGACTGGATGATCTCCAAAAAACGCTATTGGGGTCTCGCCCTTCCGTTTTGGGTGTGCGAATCCTGCGGCGAGTTTGAAGTCATCGGAAGCGACGACGAACTCGAAGAACGCGCCGTCGAAGGGTTCGACACCTTCAAAGGCCACACCCCGCACCGCCCCTTCATTGACGCGGTTAAAGTCGCCTGCAAAGCCTGCAATGGCAAAATGCACCGCATCGCCGACGTGGGCAACCCCTGGCTGGACGCGGGCATCGTCAGCCTCAGCACGATGGGCTACCGCCATAACCCCGAAATGTGGGAAAAATGGTACCCCGCCGACTGGATTTCCGAATCCTTCCCCGGCCAGTTCCGCAACTGGTTTTACAGCCTGCTCGCCATGGGCACAGTGATGACCGGACGCCCGCCGTTCCTCAACCTGTTCGGGTACGCCACCCTCTTCGCCGAGGATGGCCGCGCCATGCACAAATCCTGGGGCAACTCCATCGAATTCAACGAAGCCGCCGACAAAATGGGCGTGGACGTGATGCGCTGGCTCTACTGCAATCACAAACCCGAAAACAACCTCCTCTTCGGCTACCACCGCGCCGACGAGGCACGCCGCCGGTTCCTGATCCCACTTTGGAACGTGTACAGCTTCTTTGTGACGTATGCGAATCTCGATAAATGGACGCCCCCTCACCCCGGCCCTCTCCCCGTGGGAGAGGGGGCAGAACTCCCCTCTCCCGCCGGGAGAGGGGCCGGGGGTGAGGGCGCATGGAACTCCGCCCAGCCCGAGGGCACAACGCCCGCAAGTGATAACCCCCTCGACCGGTGGATCCTCTCCCGCCTCAACCACGTCGTCGCCCGCGCGGGGGACGCACTCAAACAGTACGACGCCTTCGCCGCGACGCTCGTCATCGAACCCTTTATCGAAGACCTGACGAACTGGTACGTGCGCCGCTCCCGCCGCCGTTTCTGGCGTAGTGAAGCCGACGCCGACAAAAACGCCGCCTACGCCACCCTCTACCACGTCCTCGTCAAACTCTCCCGCGTCCTCGCCCCGTTCACCCCGTTTGTGACCGAAGTGATGTACCAAAACCTCGTCACGTCCGTGTACCCCAACGCCCTCGAAAGCGTCCATCATACCCTGTGGCCGGAAGCGGACGAAGCCGCCTTTGACGACACGCTGGAAACCCAGATGGACCTCGCCCGCCGCGTCGCCAGCCTCGGCCTGTCCGCGCGGAGCGCCTCGAACCTGAAAGTGCGCCAACCCCTGTCGAAAGTCCTCGTCCACGTCAGCGAAGGCCGCGCCGAACTCACCGCCGACCTGATCGAAATCGTCGAAGACGAGTTGAACGTCAAATCGCTCGAATTCGTCTCCGAGGCCGGGAAACTGGTCAACTACCGCGTCCTGCCCAACAACAAACTGCTCGGCAAAAAGTTCGGCCAGCAATTCCCCGCCCTCCGCGCTGCCCTCGCCGAACTCAACCCCGCCAAAGTCGCCGCCTCCGTCGCCGCGGGCGAACCCGTTGCCCTGACGTTGGACGGCTCCAGAGTGGAACTTGCCCCCGAAGAAATTCTCGTCGAAACCCAACCCGCCGAGGGGTACGCCGTCGCCTACGACAAAGTCGTCACCGTCGGCATTGACGCCACCCTAACCCCCGAACTCAAAGCCGAAGGCCTCGCCCGCGAAGTCGTCCGACGCATTCAGGACATGCGAAAGAAGGCCGGGTTCAACATCGAAGATCGGATCACGACCTGGTATGTCGCCAGTGGCGAGTTGGTGAATGTGTTTGAGAAGTGGGGGGAATACGTAAAAGCCGAAACGCTGACGACGGTCTTAATCGCCGGAGAACCGGAGGAGGGGGCATTCGTTGAGGATCAGAAGGTGGAAGGGGAACTGCTAAAAGTCGGGGTCAGACAAGCCTAAACAATTTCAAAGTAAAAAAGCCGGTGTCCAAATGGACACCGGCTTTTTTGTTTCCACTTTTAGTGTGAAATGTTCGGAATTTTGAAGGTGGTGGGGGCTGTACAGCCCCGCTACCTTTAAAATTCCGGTTTCTTTCATCCGACACGTTGCGACGAGAATGCCCTGTTACGCGCATGAATCGAGGCTGGTGTCAGGGATTCCTCCCATCGGTCGGAATGACAGAAATTTATCCCAAACTGGCGTTAACTACACAGCTAGGGTAGAGGTTTCTACGGGAACGCTCGGGGCCACCCGCCCGGCAAAATCCAGTTGATGCGCCAGAAAAATCAACGCCCCCTGCTCGATCTGTGTGCGACGGAGGGCGAGCCAGGCGGACAACTGTGCCTCCGTCAATTCAGGGTGCCCGGTCAGGGATTCTTCAAAAAAGTGAAGGATGTGGTGCAGAAAATACGCCTCGTCGCCGGGATATCCATCCGCTGAGGGGAACACCACCCAATCCGAACTCCCCACCGCGAGGAGGTCCGCGCCCGCGTTTTTCAGATGGGCGAAGAGATGACGCCCGGTGCGGCTATCCCCGGAAGGGGTCGCGTCCCCCGGGGCGTCGTTATCCCCAGTGGGGGGGGCGGTGAGGCGTTCGTCCATGGTGCGATGATAGAGGGCGAGGATGAGGGGGTCGAGAGGGTGTTCGGGTTGGAAGATGGTTTCGCCGTCAAAGTTGAGGGTGAAGTAAAACACGCCGCCGGGGCGGAGGTAGCTGAGGAGGTGGGGCAAGGCGCGCGAGAGGTCGAGGAGATCGAGCACGGCGTGGGCGAGGAGGAGGTCGAAGGAGCCGGAAGCAATGGTAGGTGGGAGGGCATAGAGATCGGCGAGGAGGAAGTGGGGAGGAATGCGTGAGGCGTGATGCGCGGCTGGGGGGAGGGCAAAACGTTTTTGGGCGGTGGAGATGTTTTCGGGGGATGAGTCAATGCCGGTGTAGGCAAAGGGGACCGCATCTCTCGACTGTGTTGGAGTTGGGATATTTTGAGAGGGGAATGAATCTCCGCTCCGCTCAGGATGCGCACTTTTTGTCAGATTCCATTCGAGGAGCCGCTCGTACATGGTGCCAATTCCACAGCCGACTTCGAGGAGGCGGAGGGGGGCGTTTGGGTATGCGGAGGAGAGGGCGCGGGTCATCGTGTCCCACACGTGCCGGTTGAGGGCACGGTCGTCAATGGGTTTTTTGGCGGCGAGGTAACGGGGGAAGGAGAAGGGAGTTGTCAATTGGGTTTGTTGGTTTGTTGGTTGAATTGTTGATTGGTTGATTTGTTAGTTTGCTAATTTGCTGTTTTGCTAGTTTGCTGGTTTTTTGCGTAGAGGTTGCCTTCGCGGGCGGTGGGGGGGAGGGTGGTGAGGTAGTGGGCCGCTTGGGCGGGGGTGAGCCAGGTGGGGGCAAGGGTCATTTGTTCGCCGACGGAATAATTGTAGGTGTAGTCGCCCAGTTCGGCGAGGCGATCCAGGCAGGCGAGGGCGGTTTCGCGGTGGGCGGGGAGGTATTCAAAGGCGAGGAGGGGGATGGCCTGGCTGAGGCCGCGCAGAACTTCGTGTTCGTAGCCTTCAACGTCGATTTTGCAGAAAGCGGGGAGGCCGTATTCGGCGATCAGATCATCGAGGGGGAGGACGGGGACGGTAAGTTGGCGGTCCCAGGTGACGCGGGCGAAGGAGGGGGTTTGGGCGGGTAAATGGGTCCACGCGGCGGACAGGGTGGACACGGTGGGCGTGCGGGTGCTGATCGCGAGCGTAGCTGTGCCCCGCGCGGGGCCAACAGCTTCCGCGCGGATGGTGATCCCTGAGCGGGCGCCGTACCAGCGTTGAAGCAGGCGGGTGAACGGGGGTTGGGGTTCCACCGCAATGACCCGCGCGTTGAGGCGGTGCAGGGCGAGGGTGTGATTGCCGACGTGCGCGCCGATGTCAAAACACAGGTCGCCCGGTCGAATGAACTGGGCATAAAACCGGGTGAGACGGCGGAGGCGTCCGGGGATGGCGTAGTAGGTGAGGAGGGAGCGGAGCAAGGGGAGGAATTAGAGTGTTGAGTTAGAGGGGGGTAGGTAAATAAAGCGCGTGCCTGTGGGAGGCACGCGCTTTATTTTAATGGGTTATGGACGATCTGGGGTTAGTTGCCGTTGATGATTTCTTCGGCGGATTGGTTGGCGGCGTCGATCATCTCATCAATGGTCACCTCGCCGTAAAAAGCTCGTTGGAGTTCTTGGGCGAGCATTTCTTCGAGGGTGTTCCAGGTGGGGTGAATGGGGAAGGCTTGCATATTGGCCGTGGCATCGAGCCAAACCCGGTTGTTGGCGGGGGGGGTGCTATTCAGATAGGCGTCCGATTCTGCCACGCTGATCATGGATGGCACGGTGCGTCCGGTTTCAGCGAGCAGGGTTTGACCTGTGGCGGACAAGGCATATTCGATGAAGGTCCAAACCGCTTCGAGGTGGGCGGGGTCTTTGGCGGCCTGGGCAGACATGCAGAAGCCATCACTGTGCAGAACGCTGGCGGGATTTTTGCCCACCGGCAGGGGGGCGGCATCCCATTCAAAACTGGTAATGGTGCGGAGGGTGGGAACCACGACGCGGCTGTTCATATACATCCCCATCGTCCCTGCAACGAATCGGTTTTGACTGCTGGAGGCTTCTTCGGAGATGCGGTCGGGGGAGACGTGCTCGACGGTTTGCAAGTTGACAAACCACTCAAGGGCTTCGCGGGTTTCGGGCATGTCGAGGGTCAGGCGGGTGGGGTTTTCGGGGTTATCGAGCAATTGACCGCCGTTGCCCCAGACAAAAGGCGCGAGGCGGATGGTTTCGATTTCGGTGCCAAACCCGTATTGGTCCGGGGTGCCATCCCCGTTGGTATCTTGGGTGAGGGCACGGGCCGTGGCAACAAAATCATCGAGCGTCCAATCTGCTTGGGGATACGCCAGACCTGCGGCATCAAAGAGGGCTTTGTTGTAGTATATGACGGGACTGCTCAGGTTTTGGGGCAGGCATTGGAGGGCACCCTGGTAGGTAAAGGCGGTGAGGACGATGGGGTAAAAGTCTTCCCGATTCAGTTTGTCGCTACTTTCCAGAAGCGAATCAAGCGGGTGAACGGCTTTTTCTTCGGCATAGACGCCCAACCGACGGAAATTGTAGAGGAACACATCGGGCGGATTACTGGCGGAAAACATCGTGGCGAGTTTTTGGCGAAATTCGCCGCCACTTGGAATATTGCTCACCGTCACTTCGATCCCAGCATGTTCGGCGTTGAAGTTGCTCACAAGTTTCTCGTAGGCCGCTTGCTCTTCGGGGCCACCGGTCATCATAAAAGTCACCGCTTGCGAAGAACCGTCCCCCTCAGCCGTTGTGTTACTACAGGCCGTGACGACAACCATCCAGAGCGCCACTAGGACGATCAGCCGGATGGGTTTTAGACGCGCGAACGCAGTCATTGGTTTCTGCATATTAAACTCCTTAAAAAACAGGGGATTTCGTTGTGACATTTTTCACAACGAAGAAATTTTAGTCTTTTGAAAAGGGCGTGTCAAGAAATTTTGGTTTCAGCCTATATTGTAACGGCTGACACTACAATTGAAGAGGACAACGGCTAAAAACGCGTGATTGTTCTATCCGCATCCTTTAAAACAGGTCCGCAGTGGGGTTTTCAACCGCTTTCACAACGGAAGGCATTACGCCCCTTCGCTTCACACCGGACATACGGCTTTCCCCAAAGGGCTTTATGGAAAAAAAGGAACCAAAAAGGGCGTGTTTAGGCACGCCCTTTACAAGAAAACAAAACCATTGGAATACTCACCAGAGGAAAAGATTCAAAAAAAGGATGGTGAGGAGATGTCCATCCTCCCATCCATCCTTTTTTTTCGAGACTACTCCTGTGAAGAGTAAGTAATACAAACCATCACTTGCCAGAATGACGGTAAAGCGAAAAAATCAAAAGCGCTTCGATTACTTTATCAGCCAAACCAGGGGGAGACGCAAACGAGCCAGCCCCGTTCATCACAAAATACATCACAAAAGTGACTGCTGTATACCCAAGAAAAACCCAACGCACCAGGCCCTTCTGCCCGGCTAGTGCGCCAGGCGTCCACAAATACGCGTACATTAAAACGAGATACCCAATCCCATTTAATATGAACAGTTCACCCATGAAGTCAGGGCTACTCATAAAAGCAAACCCCAACCCCAAATGGATCAACGCAGTCAACACAGTAAAAACCAAAATAGAATTACGTGAACCAAAGAAACTCATCGAACGACCTCCGGAATAAAAGATATGCCCAATCATACGCATATATGGATGGATTGGATTTACTCACTTTAACCCAAGAGCTTCACAAAAGACACGTCAAAAAATCTCGTACTTGCCCCATGCTCCCTGCCCACGATGGATGAACCGCATACCGTTGCCGCGCGGCAAGACTCATCGCCACCAACCGTCCCCGATCCTGATGCCAAACCCGCAACCTGTCCGCGAGGGCACCGGCATCCCCAGGCGGGATCAAAAACCCATCCACCCCGTCTGTGATGATCTCCCCCGCCCCGCCCGCGGTCGTACCCAACGCGGGCAAACCCAATCCCATCCCCTCCAGGTACGCAATCCCAAACCCCTCATAACACGAAGGCATCACCAACACCTGACACTCTGCCGCAATTCGAAATAAATCCGCATCCTCCACCCTCCCCCAAAAATGCACCCGCTGTTCCCAGCCCTTTTGTGCCACCTCCCTCTGCAACCCCCGCACATAACCACTGGCTACACGCAAATCACCAACCACCTGCAACGTCCATTCAAAATCCACCGCCCCCAACGCCGCCAAAACCGTGTGCAACCCCTTCCGCGGAATCACATTCCCCACGAATAACAGCCGCAACGGCCCCGGCAAAAGTGCCCGTTGCCGAATCGGCTCATCCCCCAGCGAGATCGGCAACCGGTCCCCCGCCGGGAGCGCCACCACGCTTCGCGCCGCCTTCTGCCCCGTCAACGCTTCCACCGCCCGGCGCGTGGTCCCACTGTTGAACACGAACCCAGTCAGGGGGCGGAGATACGCGCGTTCCACCGCCCGGTACAGGGGCATGATCCCCGCGGGGTGTTGTTCAGAGGCCCGGAGGTGGTGGACGATGGAGAGAATTTCGTATTTCGTCTTGCGTTTTAAACGACGATTGAGGAGGAAAAGAGAGGGATGGTTGAGTTCGTCTTGGATCAGCAGATCGCCGCGGAAGTCTTTCAAACGACGGGACAGGGCAGGCGAAAAGTTATCCGTCAGATGCGCGACGTAATTTCGCCAGGGAAGCGAGATGATCTCCACCGTGTCGCCCTGCGCCCGCAGAAATTCCACCAGTTTCCGATCATACAAATAGCCGCCAGAAATGGTGTCGAGGGAGCCATAGATGAGGAGGGCGAGGTGCATGAAGATTTAACTACCCGTGAATGCCCGCCGATAACTCGCCCAGGCAATTTCGTTTTCCCACACCACCACCGCGAGCGCGGACAGGTTGGGAGCGTGAATGCGCGCGGCAAGGGAGTCCGCGAGGATGCGGGAAAAGTGTTCGATGGAGGGGTTCAGCCCGGCAAATTCGGGGAGGTCGTTAAGGGTGTGGTCTTTGTAATAGGTCACAAGGGCATTGAGGTGGTTTTCGATATCCACGATGTCCACCAGATACCCGTGCTGGTCGAGCGTCGCGCCTTCGAGTTGCAGTTCTACGGCGTAATGATGGGAGTGCAGATTATTTTCCGCCCCCCAATCCCCCCCGATCAAAAAATGCTGGGCCACAAAATCACGTTTGACAGCTACTTTGTACATAAAAACTCCTTAAATTCGATCCACAAAAGCCACGAAGAGCACCAAGAAAATTTTCAAAAACCTTCGTCAACTTAGTGATCTTAGTGAACTTAGTGGATCATCCTTCTTCACAATACGGGCACGGACAGCAGTCTTCCGCTTGCACAATCGCCTGCTCCGTGCTCCAAAAAATATGATCATCACCGATCTGATCGCCCAAACCGGCGCGCTTGAGCATCTCCATCACGCCCGGCTGTACCCCAGAAAGCATCAAAATTTTACCCGTGTGTTCCATTTTTTCATACAACCCGGTCAACGCCTCGATTCCCGACACATCAATCAACGGCACGGCGCGCATCGAAAGGATCAATACATGCGTGTCTGCGAGATTGGCAAAGGCCTCGTTGAAGTTGCCCGTGGCCGCAAAAAACAATGGCCCGGTCAAATACGCAACCTGCACATGGGGGCAATTCCCCCGGATGTTAAACCCGCGCCCCCGCATCTTCTCCGGGTCCACTTTCTGTACCGTAATCGACAGCCGCGCCACCTGATTGATAAACAACGCCGACGAAATCATCACCCCGATCAAAATCGCTTGCGTCAAATCAAGCGCCACCGTCGCCACCAGAGTCAGCCCAAACGTCAAAATCCCGGTTTTGAACCGGCGGGAAAACATAAACCGGATTGCCTCC
>JABWBV010000816.1 GCA_013359445.1 Anaerolineales bacterium
AACCGTTGTCCCCATCGCGGTAAATACAGCCAAACTCCTCCCGGTTGCGCGGGCCCCTCAATCCAAAAACATCCTAACCCTCGGCACCCTCCATTACCCCCCCAACGCCGACGGGATCCGCTGGTTCCTCAATGAAGTTTTCCCCCTCGTCCGTGCAAAAGTCCCCAACGCCACCCTCACCATCATCGGCAAAAATCCCCCCCAAGACTTTTTACTCGCCGCCTCCCAACACCCAGATGTTGTGCATGTCACCGGATACGTCCCTGAGTTAGACGAATACATGCAAAAAGCGGCCCTGGTCGTTGTCCCCGTACGTGCGGGTGGCGGCATGCGAGTCAGAATTTTGGAAGCCTTTTCTCGCGCGATGCCCGTCGTGACAACCACGGTTGGCCTCGAAGGCATCAATGCTGTCCCTGACCGGGATGTCTTTGTCAAAGATACCGAAAACGAATTCGCGAATGCCGTCATAAAATTACTGATGGATTCGCAACTTCAACAACAACTGGCTCAAAGTGGACGGAAATTTGTCGAGAACCATTACGACTGGCAAGTCATTTTGGGGAAAATGAATGATGTCTACGTGCAAATTCATCAAGGGAACGCATGAAGATTCTATTTATCGTCCCTTATGTGCCTGATCTTATCCGTGTCCGTCCTTACAACCTCATCCGGTATCTGACCCGGTTGGGGCATGAGGTCACTGTCTTAACCTTGTGGACCACAGAACAAGAACGTGTGGCCGCCCAAGCACTAGAAAAACAGTGTGCCCACGTTGAGGCATTTTACCTTCCAAAGTGGCGCTCCTACTTAAACGCCTTAATGACGGTACCTACTCGGACCCCTTTGCAAGCTTCTTACTGTTGGCATCCGCCACTGGTAGAACATGCCTCTCGGTTGTTTCAACCGGGAAAAAGCCAACAGCCGTTTGATGTCGTACATGTTGAGCATTTACGTGGGGCACGCTTAGGCTTGGCCCTTAAAGCGCGTTTTCCAACCATGCCCGTTGTTTGGGATAGCGTGGACAGTATCAGCCATTTGTTCCGTCAGGCGATGGCAAACAGCAAAAGAGTTTATGATCGGTTATTAACCAGTTTCGAATTAGGTCGCACCGAACGATACGAGGGGTGGCTGATTGATCAATTCGACGCCACCCTCGTGACCTCGCAAACGGACAAAACCGCCCTCGAAGGCCTCCGCGCCCGTTTCACCCCCACCCCCTCGTCTGCTGAAGTTTCCATCGTGCAAAATGGGGTGGATTTAGAATTTTTTAAGCCGGGCGATGCCCCACGAGAGCCAGCTACGCTCGTCTTAAGCGGAAAAATGAGTTATCATGCCAATATCGCCATGGCTGTTCATCTAATTCAGGAAATTATGCCCAGGGTTTGGGCTGTGCGCGAAGACGTTCGTGTCAACATTGTTGGCAAAGACCCGCCTCCGGTTATTCAAGCGTTTGCCCAAAACCCAAAAATCAAGATCACAGGCACTGTGCCGGACCTTCGCCCCTATTTGCAACAAGCAACAGTCTCTGTTGCGCCCATCACCTATGGCGCAGGGATTCAAAATAAAATCCTTGAGGCCATGGCTTGTGCAACCCCGGTTATTACAACGCCTAAAGCTGTAGGTGGTCTTCAAGTCACACCCGATGAAAATATTCTCGTTGCCCAAGACGCAGAATCTTT
>JABWBV010000234.1 GCA_013359445.1 Anaerolineales bacterium
ACCCCCGACCCGGTGTTGGTGACGGATGCCAACAATCGTCTGATCCTGGCGAACTCGGTTGCCAAGCAGGTGTTTGGCAATGGGAAAATGGCAGACGAGAGGACATCATCGATTGAGGAACTGATAACTGAAGAAAAAATTCTTGAATTGATGGAACTGGCGGAAGATGAAATCCTGACGCGGGAAATTGTCCTGCCCGATGGGCGGGTTTACGTTGCAAAAGCAAAATCGGTAATTTCAGATGATCATCGCCGGGTGGGGCAGGTGTGCGTTTTAAGAGATGTGACCCGGTTTAAAGAACTTGATACGCTGAAATCGGATTTTGTGACGAGTGTGAGTCACGATTTGCGGTCGCCTTTGACCTTGATGCGCGGATATGCAACCATGATTGAGATGATGGGGCAGTTGAATGAGGAGCAAAAGAAATACTTAAAACGCATTGAGCATGGGGTGGACCGAATGGCCCACATGGTAAATAATCTGCTGGATTTGGGACGCATTGAGTCGGGCTTGTTGAAACTGGAAATGGTTTCTATGTTGGATATTGTGAAACAGGTGGTTGGTTCACTCCAATATCAGGCGGAACAGAAGAAAATGGACCTAACCGGGCAGTATCCAGATGAAGAACTTCCGCTTTTGAAGGTTGATCCATCTTTGATTAATCAGGCAATTCACAATCTCGTGGAAAATGCGATAAAATACACGGAGCCTGGGGGAAAAATTAAAGTGGCAATTCAATTAGAAGTAAGTCATTCGAGCGTTTTGATTTCGGTACAGGATACTGGGCTTGGGATTTCGCCAGCAGATCAAATTCGCTTATTTGAAAAATTTTATCGAGTCCCAAACAAAAAAGCCCAGGCTCAACGCGGTAGTGGCTTGGGGTTAGCGATTGTTAAGTCAATCGTAGAACAGCACAAAGGGCGTATTTGGGTAGAGAGTGAGTTGGAAAAAGGCAGTACATTTTTTATCCGCCTGCCGATTGAATGGAATTAGCCTTCGTTATGAATGGTGTTAAACCCACATCAAGTGGAAAAAGTAAAATGTCCAATAGTAGAATTTGACGAGAAAAAGAAAGAGTTTTGATACTTAATATATTGGTATAATTCTTTAGCTTAATTTATGTCATTTGTAATTTATGCGTTATTTATTTAAATTGAATAGACCACGAAATTTGAAGTAAAATTCCGTATCAATTCGAAAGGCAATTAAGACTTATTTATTGATTGGAGGTAGTGGCTCTGGAAACACATCGCATCACCCAAAGTTTTGCAGCTATGGCGCGTGGAGATGGGCAACATCTTGCGGCGGGCGTTACGCTGGCTAACCGTTACCTGATTCAAGAAATTGTGGGGGTAGGCGGAATGGGCGCAGTGTACCGAGCCAGAGATTTACATTTCCCCAAAATGGTCAAGCTGGTAGCTGTAAAGGAAATGGTGAATCAGGCGCGCGATCCTTTGGTTCGGAAAACGATTGTTCAAAACTTTGAAAGAGAAGCGAATGTCCTGGCTACCTTACATCACCCTGCCATTCCAAGAATCTTCGATTATTTTACGCAAGATGAACGCTCGTATTTAGTAATGGAGTTTATAAAGGGGAAAAACCTGGAACAAGTGATTAATGAACAAGAGGGGTTTATTTCGGAAGAAACCGTCATTCGTTGGGCCATAGAGTTATGTGATGTGTTAGCGTATATGCACAATCACCAACCAGATGCAATCATCTTTCGGGATATGAAGCCCTCCAACATTATGTTGGGTCAGCACGATAATATTGTCTTGGTTGACTTTGGTATTGCACGTCCCTTCCAAACTGGGCAACGGGGAACCCAAGTGGGAACGGAGGGCTATTCTCCGCCGGAGCAGTATCGTGGCGATGCTACGCCAGTGGCAGATGTTTATGCGTTAGGGGCCACCTTGCATCATCTGCTGACCAAACGGGACCCACGGCTGGAAGCCCCTTTTTCCTTTGCAGAAAGACCCATTCGGAAAATTAATCCAAATATTTCTGTCGAATTGGAAACGATTGTCAACACAGCTTTGAACTATAACCCAAGTGAACGGTTAAAAGATGCCGCGACAATGAAAGAATCCATCATTGCGGTAGCCCAGCGAACAGGTGTCCTTGGCCGAAACATTCTCGCTCCCGTCGCGGCTTCGATCCCAGATGTTGCTGGTGTAAAACCACTTTGGGTCTTCACGTGTGAAGATGAGATTCGGGGTTCACCCACTTTGTACAAGGGAAATTTGTTTGTAGGTTGTTATGATAATAATTTGTACTGTCTCAACGCCACCAATGGTGAGTTTCAGTGGAAATTCGCATCGCGCGGGGGGATTGTAAGCAAACCGGCTGTTTTGGACGACACGGTTTATGTTGGTTCTGAAGATGGGAATGTTTATGCGGTAGCCATTCGCTCTGGAAAGCCGAATTGGCAATATGCAACCGAGGGACCGGTACGGTCTTCTCCACGGATTGCACAAAGCCATGTGTTCGTAGGGTCAGATGACGGTCATATGCACGCGGTTAACATGCTTAATGCACGTCGGGCATGGAAAATGGATGCAGGTGGAGCTGTTCGTTCGACGCCCTTTATTATGAACGACTATCTTTACTTCGGGACAGAAGAAGGCGATTTTTATGCCTTGGATTTTGGCGGCTCTACGAAGTGGAAATTCAAAACGAAAAGAGCGATCACATCCTCCCCTGTCATTCAAGGAGGTCTAGTCTTCTTTACCTCCGTAGATTGGACGCTCTATGCGCTGGATGCGTCTCAAGGATGGGTCCAATGGCGGTTTAGAATGGGTAAACCCTCGATTTCAACCCCGGCCTTGGTGGATCGCTTTTTAATCGTAGGGGCGGTGGATGGGTTTATTTATTGTGTCGATGAAGCGAACGGTAAAGAACTCTGGCGGTTTCGGACCGAGGGGCAGGTCACCGGTTCCCCCGTGATTTATAAAGATTCGGTTTATTGTGGGTCCGTAGATGGTCAAATGTATTGTTTAGAATATAAAACTGGACGCTTACGTTGGAAATTTGGAACAGATAAACCGATTACCGGGACCCCGGTTGTTTTTGATGATGTGCTTTATTTTGGCTCTACCGATCATCGTGTATATGCCTTATTAACTTAAGAATAGAAAATAATATGATGCCTTATCACCATCATGCCTCACCGAAGAAACTCTAACCAGGAGATGGGCTTGTGAAAAAGCTGTTACAAAAAATTTTTGGCCAGGATACCCCAGCGCAACCTACCCCGCCGATTGCTGAACTAACGACCGCCCCATTAAGCGAAGATCAGTTAGAACCTGTAACTTCGGGTGTTCCTAAACTAGAACCTCCGCAGTTGATCGTGGGCAGTGCGCGCTCTGTTGGGCAACAACGCGAACACAATGAGGACTCCCTTTACACTTTTACAGCCACCTTGGCCGGAAATACAACGGTGATTCCCTTTGGGATTTATGTCATTGCCGATGGTATGGGGGGCCATCAGTTTGGAGAAGTCGCAAGTGAAGTGGCTGTCCGCGCAATGTCCAAGTACTTAATTAGCAAGCTCTATCACCCTATTTTTGGAATTGTGCCTGAGTCGCCGAATGAATCTTTATCGGAAATCATGCAACAAGGTGTTTATGAGGCGCATCAAGCTGTCCTCAAACAGGCTCCTGGCGGAGGCACCACTCTAACCGCCGTAGTCGTTTTAGGCAACCGCATGACAATTGCTCATGTGGGCGATAGCCGGGCTTACAGTGTCTACTTAGATGGCCGAATGCAAATCTTGACGCGGGACCATTCCCTTGTAAAACGTCTTGAAGAGTTAGGCCAGATTACCCCAGAAGAAGCAGAAATACATCCTCAACGCAACGTTTTATACCGCGCCCTCGGACAGGGCGAGCCTTTTGAACCAGACGTGACGACTGCCCCTCTCCCTCAACCAGGGTATGTCCTTATTTGTTCAGATGGTTTGTGGAATCTGGTTTCTGATGCCGAAATATTTCGTGTGATTGCGGCGGCCCCAAGTCCTCACCGCGCTTGTCAGGGTTTGATAGATGCGGCGAATGCGGCAGGTGGCTCCGATAATATTACAGCTATTTTAGTTCGTATGCCCGACTAAAAAGCTTAAGATGAGTGTTTGAGACGAATAAATGCCTGATTATTCAGATAATTATTATGCTCGTCTGAGCATTCCTTTTGATGCCACGCGTGATGAAGTGCGGAGCGCCTATCATGACGCCGCACGTCGTCTCCACCCAGACGCGAATCCCGCGGCTGGTGCGGTCGAACAATTTTTGCGTATTCAAGAAGCATACGAAACGCTCAGTGATCCTCAAAAGCGAAAAGATTACGATCAATCCCTGCCTAAAATTGACACTTCGCCGGGGATTTCAATGGAAATTCTCTACAGTCGCAGAGAATTGATTCAGTCGCCAGACCCTCAATTGTTATATGTGATGATGGAATTGATCCCGGTTGCAACAGATCAGGAAGTGGTCATTCCCTTAAATCTCTGTATCGTGATTGACCGCTCAACCTCAATGCAGGGAGAGCGCATGGATGTTGTGAAGGCGACGGCCAAAAATTTACTAAAACAATTGCGCCCGGTCGATTATCTTTCTGTTGTTGCGTATAGCGACCGCGCCGATGTCATTGTCCCCGCAATGCGAATTTCTGCGGGGATCGAGCGTGTTGAATCCCAGATTAGTATGCTCCAAACAGGCGGTGGGACGGAAATCTTTCGCGGATTAGAAGCCGGGTTTGAAGAAATTTCTCGCTATCTTCGGCCAAATTTTGTTAACCACATGATTCTGATCACAGATGGCCGTACCTATGGGGATGAAGCCCAATGTCTTAACCTGGCAGAAAAAGCACGCGAAGCCGGCGTTACAATTAGCGGTTTGGGCATTGGAAATGAGTGGAATGATAAATTCCTGGATACTTTGACAAGCAAGACAGGGGGGAGTAGTACTTATGTCGCTGATCCGCGAGACATAAAGCGGTTTATGGAGTTAAAATTTAATCGATTGAATCGGATTTTTGCCGAAAATACCACCCTAAACCTGAAATTATCTCCCCATGTAGAAGTTCACTACGCTTTTCGGCTCAGCCCTGAACCAGCCAAATTTCCGGTAGAAATGCCGATAAATTTTGGCAACATCCAGAATGATGCCGGCTTTATTGTTGTATTTGAAGTGTTCGTAAAAAAAGTTCCTCCTCAGGCATTAACCGTCTTAATGGAAGGCGCCTTGCGATATGAAATCCCTTCCCGAATAGTCCCATCTGTTCGGATTCCCATTACCATCTCACGCCCTGTAGAAAAGGCTGAAGTTTCCCAACAACCTCCTCCTCAAAAGATCGTTCAAGCAATGTCGCGTTTGACCCTTTATCGCATGCAGGAACAGGCGAAACAAGATATTGAAGCTGGAAATATTGAGCAAGCCACCCGTCGATTGCGCTTTCTTGCAACCCACCTCCTGGCACAAGGAGAAACTTCCCTGGCCACCACCGTCTTAGGCGAGGCAGGCCGGATCGAACGTGAACGTTCCCTCAGCGGAGAAGGCGAAAAGAAAATCAAATACGGTACTCGTGCCCTCTTACTTCCTTCAGGCAATGGAGACAATTTCAAATGATTGAATGTCCTAATTGTAAAAACAAAGAATATCCAGGCGCATTGTTTTGCGGTCAATGTGGGGCCCAACTGACAAAAGGAAATGATGCGACCCAATCCCTTTCACGGGAAACGGGAAATATTCTTTTTGATTCCGCTATTATCCGTAACATTAAAGACCTCCCACAAACGACGACAACGGTTGAGGAGGCCACAGTGACCCTGCATATTTTAGATACAGGTCAATTTTTACCTCTGATGGGACAGGATACATTTACCTTAGGGCGGTTAAGTCAGGGGCAGTCGCAAGGTCCAGATATCGATCTGACAGACTATAATGCGTACATGCAAGGCGTTTCTCGCGTTCATGCCTCGATTAGCATTGACAAAGGACGTGTATATCTCACTGATCTAGGTTCTGTGAATGGTACAAGGATAAATGGGGTGCGCCTCGAACCCCATTCAAACCGCTCACTCCAAAACGGAGATATCATTATCCTGGGAAAGTTGAAAATTCAAGCCATCATTCGCTATTAATCCTCATTGTCTCTCCCTTCACAAGCCATGGGAAATGTAACACATCTCCTTTGTGAAGGGGCATTTAACCCGCTCTTAACGCCCGAATATGTCTGATGCTGAACGTGATAGCATAGGTAAATACAGACTAATCCAAAAGATTGGTAGGGGAGCGATGGCAGAAGTTTATAAAGCCCATCATCCCACCTTAGACCGCTATGTGGCAATTAAAATATTGCACTCATTCTTGTCTGAGAAAACGGATATCCTCAATCGATTTCAGCGCGAAGCCAAACACATTGCCTCCCTTTCCCATCCGAATATTGTTCAAGTGTATGATTTTGATTCCTTTGGGGTGCTTTATTACATGGTCATGGAATATATCGATGGGCCAACCCTGAAAAACATAATCAAGGACAACCAAACGGAAGGCAGGCTCCTACCTTTTCCTGAAAGTGTGCGGATTGTTTCCGATGTTGCCAAAGCTCTGGCCTATGCCCATAGCCGAGATGTAGTCCATCGCGACATCAAACCCGCCAACATCATGCTCGAAAAGACCAACCGGGTTGTCCTCACCGACTT
The DNA here is from genome assembly GCA_013359445.1 of Anaerolineales bacterium. Taxonomy (GTDB): domain Bacteria; phylum Chloroflexota; class Anaerolineae; order Anaerolineales; family JABWBV01; genus JABWBV01. The sequence goes on from JABWBV010000234.1 coordinate 6,698, forward strand.
TGGCCTTGCAAAAATTACCAGCGGCCCCCAATTTACGACCACCGGCGCCCTGGTGGGGACCCCCGCCTACATGTCGCCGGAGCAGGGCATTGGTCAGCCAGGCGATTTCCGCTCGGATTTGTATTCGCTCGGCTCAGTTTTTTATCAAATGGTCACTGGGCGGTTTCCGTTCATCGCAGAAACCCCCATCGCCACAGTATTTAAGCATATCAACGCCCCCCTCCCCTGGCCCCGAACCATCAACCCGGATATTCCCGAAGAACTCGAAAAAGTTCTTGTCAAACTGCTTGAGAAAAACCCCGTAGATCGATATCAAACTGCCGACGAACTGGTCGTTGACCTCGAAACCCTTCAACAAAACCTCTCCCAAAACGCACGCCCGGAACCCGTACAGGCCACCTCTCACCTTCAACCTTCTGTCATGAAAGGCATGGCCATTGCCCTGCATGTCATCGAAACCGGACAAATTTTGGCCCTGGAAAATGCCCGTGAATTCACCCTGGGCCGCTTAGATGGAGCCGCTCGCCCCGACATCGACTTATCCCCCTACAACGGCCTCAAACAAGGCGTCTCCCGGCTTCATGCCTCTGTCCACATTGACCATGACAGCGCCGTCACCCTTGTCGATCTTGGTTCGACCAATGGCTCTTGGGTCAATGGCATCAAAGTCGAACCGCACGTCCCCGTCATCCTCAACAACGGCGACATTATTGCCCTCGGCAAATTAATCTTGCAAGCCCTCATTCGCTAATCCCCAAAGGAAACCTTATGGCTTATTCAATTATTCTCCATATCTCGGACACTGACCCTATTCTGTGCGAAATTGAAGAATTGCCCGACCCCTCCCACCAAACCATCACCGTCACCAGTCCGCGACGTGTGGACGGAAAAGACCTGCACTACATCTCTGTCGGAGTCACCTCCGTCATTTTCCCCATCCACCGTATCACCTTCATCGAAATTGTCCCGCGCGACCAGGAAGACGAAATTATTGGCTTTGTCCGCGAGTAATGGATATGTCCGTAGAAAATCAGTTCCTAAATCGGCGCATTCTGATCGTTGAAGATGAAAGGCGGATGGCCCGTTTTATCCGCCTCAATCTGGAACACGATGGTTTTCAAGTGGTAGAGGCCATCACGGGACAACAAGCCATCCAACAACTCAGAGATACCTTCCCCGACCTCATCCTGCTCGATGTCATGCTCCCCGACCTCGACGGCTTCAACGTCCTCCAAACTGTCCGGGAAATCAGCGACGTGCCCGTGATCATGCTCACCGCCAAAGGGGAAGAGGAAGATCGGGTGCGCGGGCTTGAACTGGGCGCCGACGACTACGTCACCAAACCCTTCAGCCCGCGGGAACTCGTCAGCCGTGTCCGGGCCGTCCTTCGCCGGGCAGAGGCGATCAAACCGGGGTCCCGTACCCTAATCGAGGTGGATGAACATCTCAAGATTGATTTTGACCGCCGCCGCGTTTGGGTGGATGGCGAACTCATCAGCCTTCGCCCCACCGAATATCGCCTCCTTTACCACCTCGTGCAAAATGCAGGCCTCGTCCTCACCCACGACCAGATTCTCATCAAGGTCTGGGGCTACGAATACCGCGACGAACCCCACTACGTCCGCCTGTACGTCAACTACCTTCGCAAAAAAATCGAAAAAGACCCCGCCAACCCCAAATACATCCTCACCGAACGCAGTATTGGCTATCGCTTCATCGATTATCAACGCGAACGGCTCACATAACCCCCTCCCACATGACCTCGCACTCGTCTCCAACGGATGACCGTGTCCAGACATGGCTCACCCTCCTCCAGGGACACGGCTACCGTCTCACGACCCCGCGGCGCGCCGTTGTTGAAACCATCGCCGCCAGCGACCGCTCCCTCAGCCCCGCAGACGTGTACGACCTCGCCCGTGCCGAATGTGCCTCCCTAGGCCTCGTCACCGTGTACCGCACTCTCGAAAAACTCGAAGAATTAGGCGCCATTCAACGGGTTCACCACACCCACGGCTGTCAGGCTTTTGTCGCCCAAGTTCCCGGCCACAACCACCTCCTTCTCTGCCAACAGTGTGGCCGCGTCGAATACTTCACCGGTGACGAACTCGAACCCCTCATGACCAACGTCGCCCGCAACAGCGGCTACGAAATCCGCGAACACTGGCTCCAACTCTTCGGCCTCTGCCCGTCCTGCCGAACCTAACCCGATTGTTGTTTGTAGTGCGGCACGAAGGCTTTGCGAAGTGCCGCCTAAGGCATCACAAACACCACCGTTTTCTTTCCCGCCCACCCCACTTCCACCCCCAAACCGAATATCACCGCCTCATCTTCCGCGGTAAGCGAATCCCGTTCCACGATCAAATACCTCACCCCAGCCTCGCGCAACCTCGCGAGGCTGATTTCATTCGGAAACTGCCGCCTCACCACCCCATTCAAATCCCGATACCTCTGCGGGAAAAACCCCGAATACCCGTTGACCAACGGCTTCCCGTACGAAAGCGCCAGCACCATCCCCAAAGCCGTTGGCTCAAAATCCTTCACCGTTCCCCCGTCTGGAAACGGAATGAGCGCCACTGCCCCCGCGGGTTGCCCGGCCAACCAATCCACCCATCCGGGCGCGGAGCGCAAAGCCGGATGCGTCCAAATTTGAGCGGGAAAGGCCACGACCTCTGCCACAGACGCCACCCCTAATAATGCGACCACCCAAAACCGATCTTTGAAATTTGGCAATGCCCTCACCCCCACCCCTGCCAACCCCAACAAAAATACCTGCACCAACACCCCCATCCGAAACGGACTCCTCAACTGCTCAAACCCCGGCACAAACTCCCGCACCCACGCGTAGGGCCGGACCCCACCAATCTCCAAATGCGCCCCGAAACTGATCCCCATCGCCACCATCGCCCCTAATAGGCAAAAGCTCACCCAGCGTTTGTCGCACCGCCACCCCCACGCCGCCCCCACCCCTGCCAGGATTAGCAACCCCGTGCCGGGATACAACCTCTGCCCGCTTCCTCCCGCCGTCCGCAACCAGGGCATAATTTCCTCCCCCCACATCCCCTTGTCCAACCGCAAATAATCCACCCCCCACGCGCTGTTATTTTGGATCGCACTCTCCGACCGCGTGTACGTTTCGGTCAACTGTCTTTGCGCGGACAAAACCGGCCATAATACCGCCCCAGCCAGTGTCACCCCGGCCAGTAAAT
>JABWBV010000235.1 GCA_013359445.1 Anaerolineales bacterium
AATTATCCAACTCAAAGAAGAACGTTTGCGTATTCAACGGATCATCCTGACCATGGGGGCCTTGGGTGCAATGCTCGCCGCCATCCCCCCGGAATGGACACCCAATTGGGGTTTGGCAAGTTGGGTGGCCTTAACCGCCGCGATTGCCTCAGCCTTCACCGGATGGGAACAACTGCGCGGGTTGGATAAAATTTTGACCATTTATAGCCGCGTCATTCTCGAATTGACTATCATCCGCGATGAATGGGAGGCCATTGCCCCCCACCGGCGTACCGAAGCCGACTTTATCTCCCTGGTCCGCGCCGCCGAAGATGTCATGTGGGCGCAAAACATGCAATACATCAGCACCATGCAAGAGGCCATCACGTCCGGGCAGGGCGACGAAGCCGAACTGGTGGAAAACATGCTCAAAGAAGGCGATGCGATGACGCTCGATCTCCAAAGCAAGATGCTCGATGAAGCCAGAGGCGTGCTCAAAGTAGCTTCCGCCGAATTGGGCAAAGTGGTCGAGGACTCCGCTGACACCGTCAAAAATATGGTCACTGGCGTCGCTACCACAGCCTCTGCCCTGCAAGAAAAAGTTCAATCCACCGTTGAAACAGAGCTAATGGGTGTCGAGGAGTTGGTTGGAGGCGGACTAGACCAGATCAGTACCGAGACAGCCGCCATCCGCACGACGATTTCCCAAACGGTAGATACAGCGATGGATGAAGTCGCCGCCACCCGCCAAATGGTTGCAACCACCACCCAAGCCGCCGCGACCGAAGTCCAAGCCTTACGAACAACCGCTCAGGCGACTGCCGATACCGCCCTCACAGAGGTCGCCGCCACCCGCGCGGCGCTCCAAACCACGACCGAGCACGTGACCACCCAGGCGAGTGCGATCCGCGAGACCGTACAAAACACCGTAACCGAGCAGGCCGCCGCCACCCGCGCGACCGTAGAAATCACCGCCGCGACCGTCGCCACCGAAGCCCAAGCAATCCGCGAGACCGCACAAGAAACCGCGACCCAACAAGCGACAGCCACCCGTGAACTGGTTGAAGGCGTGTCACAAAGTCTCGTCTCTGAAACCGCGGCTCTTCGCGAAACCGCCCAAACGCTGTCCGAACAGGTTGTAACCGAAGCCTCCACTGTACGAGAAAACGTCACCCAAACGGTCGAAACCGTGCTCGCCCCCTCAACCGGTCAACTGCGCGAAATGTTAGAAGTAGAACTTGCCAAACAAACCCCGGAAGAGCTGAAAAAAGCCCCCGCTGAAAGCACAAAACGAACTAATGAAATAGCAAACGAAAGTTTGGATGCCCTCCTGGGAGAGGCGCAAACCCTCATTGATGAAGCCGCCGATGAAATGAAAACGAAAATGGCTGAAACCGTTGTTCAGCAAATCGCCGAACAGGTCACTGAGAAGAAAAAAGGGGAACGGGCCAAACGGGAGAAGAAGGAAAAAAGCGATCCCGGGGGGGTCGGATAAAGCCACCGACCTTTTTTCGGGCACCCATTTACGGGTCAACCGGGATCAAAGTCGTCAACACTTTATCATTGGGCATCGGCCAGATTTCTCCTTTTACCCCCCGGCAAAGATAAAAATCCCCGGCCCGCACTGTAACAACCCCTTCCAGGGTGTGAACGCTCACCAATTGCTCCGGGTCTTTGGTATATTCGACGAGGGGATAAAGGCTTACATACGCGCGTTTAATATAGATGCCCTTTTGTATTTCCACATACGTCTCTTCAAAAATATCTTTTTGAACCGGCCAACTATTTTCCGGCACCCCCAATTCATTCACGATGTAATCCCCTTTTTCCGCGATGAGTTCTGCGCCCCACGGAGTTGCAATCACGATCCTTGTTGCCTCCCCCTCTTTGGGCATAAATTGGTATGCCTGCCGTTCCTGTTTGTAACGGTAGGATTTAAATTTCAAGTGGTGCAGGGCACTATCCTGTGCCCGAATTTCAATGGGTTGGCTCATATTATCTACCAGAGAAGTTGACTTTGTTATTCAGCAAAAATTTTACAGAATATGGCTGTAATGGGTTTATCAGTGTAGGCATTTTTAGGTCAGGGTTAATTGGGTGGCTCCTCAACAAATGGATTCGTCCCTGCCTCTAATTGGGTGATCCAGGCGAACCAACGATCCAATAAAAATTGTTCTTCTTCCCCTATCGTTTCGCTTTCGACCAGGGCGACGGCGTGTTCCAGATCGGCCAGGGCGGCAGGATAATCATCCAGCCAAACAAGCACCTTGGCGCGGGCTTCATAAAGAAGATAATCTTCAGGATACGCCCTCATCGCGGCTTCACAGAGAGGAAGGGCTTTTTCCGCCCGCCCCTCACCACCTCCGATATAGCATAAATTGGCAATAAATTCCATCAACGCGGGCGATGTCTCGTATCCTTCAAACGTCTGCACGCGTACATAATCGGCATACGCCAGGTCGAACTCCCCTTCTTGCGCCTCGATAATTCCGTTTGCCACAATCGTTTCAACGGTCAACCGGCGAATTTCCTCGACCAAATTGATTTCGACGGTGGGATCCAAAGCCTGAATATGCCGCATTAAGTCCACCGCCTTATCATACTCGCCAGCCGCACCCAGCGCGCCGACTTCTATTTTTAAGGCCTCAATTGCAAACGGATCAGGCGGCAAATTAGGGCAGGTAAGCTCATAGATTTCGCCTTCAAAAAACTGCGTCCATTCTAACTGATTAAAGTTACGTACAACACGGCTACAAGCTTTATCAATCAATTCATCGGGAATCAACAAACTGATCAACACCGTCCGATCATTGCTGGCCGTGGCAATTTGATTGCCATCTGCCCCAAAAACCACATCATTGATCACATCCAAGTGAATAACCCGCGATACCTCTGAAAGAGCGATCGCACTGCCCTCGGTAGAAATCTCCCAAACCCGCGCAATATGATCTTCCCCCGTCACCGCCAGTTTGGTCCCCGTGGAATTAAGTTCCACCGCTTTGATCTGGCTATCCACAAAAAACCGATCTAATAATTCACCAGTCTGTTCATCCCAAAAACGGACGACGTTATCCTGGCTGACAGTGACCAGCCAATTGGTTTCAGACACAAAATTGACCAAAAACACCCCTGCCGGATGCTCAAGGCGGCGAATCTCGGCCAACGTCGCGATATCCCAAATTCGGGCTGTTTTATCGAGGCTGGCTGTTGCCAGGAGCGACGCGTCCGCACGGAGGCTGACCTCCCCCACCGGGCCACCATGCTCAAAGGAAGCGATCATTTCGCCTGTCTCAATCATCCAGATGCGCGCCATCCCGTCTTCACTGCCCGTGACCAACCAGGCCCCATCCCGGCTAAAGTCTACATCCAAAACATCGCCCTCATGGGGGAAACTTACCAATTCGGCCCCCGTGGCGACGTCCCAAATTTGAGCTTGTCCATCCTTGGCCCCGGTGGCAACGAATTGTCCATCCCGGCTAAAATCCACATCAATCACATCACTACTAAACGTGATGGTCAGCACCACCGATGGAAGCATGTTTGCGCCATCTTGGGCCACATTCCAAATTCGGACCTTTCGATCACCCCCCGCTGTTGCCAATAAAGTTTCGTCCGGATTAAAGTCTAAATCAAGCACGCGGGAAGGATGAGGCAAACTCATAACGGCCTGTCCCACGGCTTGAGGACTCCAAATATTGACCGAATGATCTCGGCTTCCGGTGGTTAAAAGCAGGCCATTGGCCGTAAAAGCCAACGTGTTCACCGCGTCTTTGTGTTCCATGCGGGCGATTTCCCGTCCAGTGTTGGGGTCCCAAACCCGTGCGGTTCCGTCCAGACTGCCTGTTGCCACCCATTGGCTATTCGCATTAAACATCACAGTTAACACCGCGCGATCATGCCGCAGTTGTGCGAGAGAGCGACCCGTTTCCGGTTCCCAAATCCGCGCCGTTTGGTCCAGACTCCCGGTCACCAGCCATTTTCCATTGGGGCTATAAGCCATCGACGTCACATCTTGTTCATGTGATAGTTGGGCGAGCCGCGCCCCATTTTGGGGGTCCCAAATGGTTACGGTTCCGCCGCGCGTTGCGGTCGCCATCCACAACGTTCCGGGAGGGCCAAAAAGGACAAAATCGACCTCCGCATCATGATAAAAAGTTAGGTTTTTCACCCCTGTGGTGGGTGACCACAAAATGGCCGCACGGTCTTCCCCGACACTGGCCACCCAGGAACCGCCAGGACTAAAATCCACGTCCATGACCCTCGCAGTGTGGAAAACACTAGCCACTTGCCGCCCCGTCCGTAAGTTCCAGGTACGGGCATATTGATCATCGCCTCCCGAGGCCAACCATAACCCATTGCGGCTAATCGCGACAGCGCGGACAGGCCCATCGTGTTGCAAACGATAAATCTCTTCGCCCGTGACAGGGTCCCACACGCGGACGGTGTGATCTTCACTGGCGGTCACCAGATGTCCATCTGGTGTAAAAAGCATATCGGTAATTTTGCCTAACCCATCCAGAGTCACCACAACATTGCCGTATACAGAGTCCCAAATTTCAACGTACCCGTTGCGTTCTGTGTCCACTGCTTCGGCGATCGCCAGCCAGTGCCCATCAGAACTATACACAACCTTAATGATCGCACGCTCAAAATCCGTATGATAGAGCCGGGACGGCAAAATATCCAACCCCACGCGAAGCGCCAAATCCGCCTGATAATTTCGAGCTTTTTGCATGGAAGCAATCGCCAATAAAATACTACGGGTTAATAAACTGCCTCGGCCCAAATCTCCTTCGGCCTGCGAGGCCAGACGTTGAGCATCTGCAATCTGCCGTTGTTCTTCGGCAATCCCCCGTTGCTCGTTGGCTTCCTCGCGTTGTTCGACGGCCTTGGCTTCCGCGGTGCTTGCGGCAATCGCTTCACGGAGGGCCGCGGCTTGTTCATTGACGGCAATGGTGCTTGCGGCCTCCGCCGTAGCTTGTTGCAAACGTGCGAGGGCTTCACTATCTTGGGCGATCACTTGTGCAGTCTGCGCCAGATGCTGATTCACTTCGGCTACCTGTCGGCTTTGTTCAGCGCGCACATATGAAAAGGCCGCGGCAATCGCCAGCATTAACGAAACAACCAACGCCACTACCACCCCCGTCAAAAATTGCCGTTGCCTTCGGTTTGTGTCCCTACGACTGGCCTGAATAAATTCGCCATGAAGTTCGGAGGGGGGAGGTTGTTTACCAGCCGCGTGGGCCAACCATCCTTCTGCATTTTCCAATTCTTCCCCGCGCAAGGTCAAACTACTACTACGTTTTTTCCGGTCCCATTCAAGCGCCAGATTTTGTAAGCGGGTATGCGTCTTGACATGTGTCACATCGGTTCGGAGCGTTGAAAGCAACTGCGGCATGAGGTTTTGAAACTCATCCGAGGTACGCATAAAGGTGAAGTTAATCGCCTGCAACTCCGGCCGAATTTGTGAAACCATGCCCTTTTCTTCCCGAATCAACACAGGAACCAGCCGTTTATTGTTATCTATAGCGGTTTGCAGTTCATCCGCACACACTTTAGACGCGACCGAATCCGGGCTGATCACAAACACGAAATTATCGGAATTTTGAATCCCCTCAACAATTTCTTTCCACCAATCGGTGCCCAAAGGAATCCCTTCCCAATCAACCCAGGTTTCAAACCCTTGCGCGACCAATGCTTCGTGCAACTTTAAGACAAATTCTTTATCTCGGCGAGAATATGAAATAAAAACCCGGACAGGTACCCCGCTCCCTTCTTCATTCACGGTAGGAGGGGGGGCATTCCGTGACACATGCTCCATAAGTTGGACATTCCCCCGCAGTCGTTCGGAAAATTGAGTTGCCAGTTGCAGAGCCACCTTGGGATTTTGGTTTAACACATCAAAAAAATCATCCCGGCGTAATTTCAATAACTCACTTTTCGTCACTGTCCTGGCCCCTGCCGACCGCGGTTTATTATCCAGCAAAGACATTTCGCCAAAATATTCCCCTGGCATCAGTTCATCAAACAGCACCTCATGTCCCAGATTATTCACGCCATAAATAGCTATTTTCCCCCGCGAGATAATATACATCTCTTCCCCCGCATCGCCTTCTTTAAATAAAATCGTATCCGTCGGCAAAGAAAGGGTATCTAGCTTCCGACCTAACTCCTTAAGCGTCTCTTCTGGAAAATTAGCGAAAATTTCTACTTTTTTAAGAACTTCGATGAGGGCATCCAAACCAAACCTCCAATGCTTTGCGCGGCCTAAACGCGTAGGATACAAAGCAATGAATAAACCTTCCGTACACAAACCTATCGTAATGGCTCACATTCAAATAGGTAACACTCGAAACTACCCCTGGGATGCTGAAACTATCCAATCGGAAGCGCCATTAATCCTACACACAGCTGACCACGATGATTCTAGGGTGATTGAATCAGGATGTCAAGCAACGTATTTACCGATTTGTTAGCCCTCCGGGGGATAAAAAAACGGCACTGTACGAGACAGTACCGTTCATCATCAGTGAATTACGCAGTCTTACACCGCGAGGGCATCTTTCGCCCGTTTGCTCAACCGCCCTCGTTCGTGCCGATCCAAAATTCGTTTCCGAATGCGCAAACTTATCGGCGTGACCTCTAACAATTCATCATCCGCCAGATATTCGATACATTCATCCAGACTCATATTGCGGGGCGGGGTCAAGCGTTCGTCGATTTCTTTGCCAGATGCACGCATATTCGTCAGATGTTTGGTTTTTGCGACATTGACATCCAGATCACCCGGACGTTGATGTTCACCAATCACCATGCCTTCGTAAACTTCCACCGTTGGAGAAATAAACAGGAAACCGCGTTCCTCCGCGTTTTTCAACCCAAACGTGGTGGCTGTACCCGTTTCCCACGCCACAAGCGACCCACGCGCCCGGGACTGAATCGCGCCCGCCATCGGCATATACCCGTGAAACAGGCTGTGCATGATCCCCATCCCCCGCGTGGCAGTGAGGAACTGATAGCGGAACCCCAACAACCCCCGCGTGGGGACGATATACGTCAGGTGAACGGTGCCCGTGTTGGTATCCAACATGTTCACCATCTCGCCGCGGCGTTTGCCGAGCATTTCGACCGCCGCGCCGACCGTGTCGGGGGTGGCTTCGATATGGACTTCTTCATACGGTTCCAGGGTTTCGCCATCTTCGCTGGTGTGGAAGATCACTTCGGGGCGGGAGACTTGAAACTCGTAGCCCTCGCGGCGCATGGTTTCGATCAGGATCGCAAGGTGCAGTTCGCCCCGCCCGGAGACGAGGAAGGTGTCGGCGCTCTCGGTTTCTTCGACGCGGAGGGCGACGTTTTGACGGAGTTCGTTCCACAGGCGTTCACGCAATCTGCGGGAGGTGCCCCACTTCCCTTCGCGTCCGGCAAACGGGCCGGTGTTTACCCCGAAGGTCATCCGCACGGTGGGGGCTTCGACTTCGATGCCAGGGAGGCGAATGGGGTTTTCGGCGTCCGCGAGGGTTTCGCCAATCCCGATCTCTTCCAACCCGGCGATGGCAACGATCTCGCCTGCTTCAGCCGATTCTACTTCCACGCGGTTTAGCCCTTCGTGGACGTACAGGTACCGTGCCGCTTCGGGGATGTTTTTCCCGTCGCGGGTGAGGCGGGCGAGCGGTTGACCGACGCGAATCCGCCCGGAGAACAGGCGTCCGATGGCGGTGAGGCCGCGATAGGGATCGTAATCCAGCGCGGTGACGAGGATTTGGGTGGGGGCGTCGGGGTCCACGTGCGGGGCGGGGACTTCGCGGAGAATCGTTTGAAAGAGGGGGTGGAGATCAGGCCCCAGTTCGGGGGTTAATCCGGCTTGCCCGGTGGTCGCAATGGTGTACACAACGGGGAAGTCAGCCTGTGCGTCGGTGGCCCCCAGTTCGATGAAAAGGTCGAAGGTTTCGTTGAGGACGCGGGCGGGTTCGGCGTATTTGCGGTCTACTTTGTTGATGACGACGATGACGCGGTGGCCGAGGGCGAGGGCTTTTTTGAGCACGAACCGGGTTTGGGGCATCGGGCCTTCGACGGCGTCTACGAGGAGGAGCGCGCCGTCCACCATGTTCAACACCCGTTCAACTTCCCCGCCAAAGTCGGCGTGGCCGGGGGTGTCTACGATGTTGATTTTGACCATGCCGCCCGTTTCGGGGTCGGGGATGGAGATGGCGGTGTTTTTGGCGAGGATGGTGATGCCGCGTTCGCGTTCGAGGTCGTTGGAATCCATGACGCGCTCTTCGACATGCTGGTTTTCGCGGAAGACGCGGGCCTGGCGGAGGAGGAAATCTACAAGGGTGGTTTTGCCATGATCAACGTGGGCGATGATGGCGATGTTGCGGAGGTCGGTTCGTTCGGTAAGCATACTTTTTGGACAGAGGAACGGGGACGGGGAACGGAGTGTTTTTTCAGTCTCCAGTCTTCCGTCCCCGTTCTAATTTTGCATAATAAAGACCCCGCCGGGACGACGAGGTCTGTTTTGTAAGGAGGGAGATTGTATCAGAGGGGAGGGGTTTGGGGAAGGGAGGTATTAAGTCTCCTTATTGAGTCAATAATCAATCATGGCTTGAAATTAGACTATGGATACCAACCCAATAGCGATACATCCTTACCATCCATTAGTTCTGCATACCCCGAGCCATCAGCTCTTGTTATATAAACTTTTTCTCCGTCATCTTCAGCTGAACGAAACACAATCCATTTGCTGTCTGGCGACCAAAAGAAACTGTTAATCCAATACTTAGTGGCCAATTGTTTAAATCCCGTTCCATCTGGATTTATAACGAATAATCCGTTAGCTCCACTTGATGTTCGTCGAACAAATGCTATTTGCTTGCCATTTGGAGACCAAGTAGGATCCTCATCATCACCTTCATCTGCTGTTATCTTCAATAATCCCGTGCCATCAACATTTATTATATATATGTCCAGATTTCGTTCAGAAGTAAATGTAAATAAAATTTTTGTAGCATCAGGAGACCAGGCAAATGAATTTTCGGTCGAAGAGTTGTTCGTTAAACGAACTTCTCCCGATCCGTCAGCATTTATTATATAAAGATCATCTTTGCCATCTCGATTGGAGCTAAATAGAAGGCGGGTGCTATCAGGTGACCATAAAAGTTCTTCTGGCCCTTCATAAGGATCATCTACAGTAAGTTGCATTTGCCCAGAGGTATCAGCATTCATTACATTTAATAAGTAACCAGGGGAGCCACTTGATCGGTAAGCAATTTTTGTTCCATCTGGTGACCATGTAAAACTAAAACCATCCACATTCAATTTTGTCTGCTCTGATCCATCGCTGTTCATAATAAACAGATCTAAATCGCTACCAGTATCACGATCGGACAAAAAACTTATTCGACTATCGGGCAACCAAACTGGGTATCCGTCTCTATCAGAGTTTTCTGTAAGATTGATTTGATTAGAGCCATCAATATCAATCCTGTAAATCTCATCATTACCTTCGTCATCTGAAACAAAGATAATTTTAGCGCCATCAGGAGACACTATAGAATCACCAAAATACCCTAAAAAATCCGCCAAACGGATCATAGCTGAGTTACTCATGTTTAATAGATATAGCTCTTGATGATCGCTATAGTAAGTAAACAAAAGTTTCCCCTCCATATTGCCAAGTGATGCTTGATTTAATAATGGTATGGTGGAAACCGTAGAAGTAGGCTCTATATTATTCGATATGAATACTGGTGTTAGTTGTGAAGATAAATCTGAGGTTAAGGGAACTTGCTCGGTTGTAGTGCTTGAATTAACAAAAGGAAAACGGTTATTTGAATCAAATAGCCCTGATACTAAATTTAATCCAACTAAAAATAAAACCCCA
>JABWBV010000236.1 GCA_013359445.1 Anaerolineales bacterium
ACCGCCAGGATGGTCAGAAGACTGGCCGGGTCGCGAGCATCCGTGTTGGCTATGAACTCATCGACGTTGCTGATTCCGTCGCCGTCAGAATCGACTGTGGCGTCCGCCGACGCACTCGGGTTCAGGGCATGACAGAGCTCCCACACATCCGGCAATCCGTCGGCATCGGCATCGGGCGACAGGACGATTCGCGTCTCGGGAGCCCAGGAGCTTCCCACCTCGGCGCTGTCCAGAGTCTGCACCGTCCAATAATAGATGCCATCGGGCAAGTCGAGGTGTGTGCGTGTGCTCCGCTGAACCGTCGTGAGGGACAAGGGCGTGGCGCCGGGTGGAAGGGACGCCGTCTCCACCCGCAAGCGGTAGGAGAGGCCGGGACTGGGAGTGTGATCGTCGCTGGCGGCGTTCCAGGCAAACGTAACCCGGTTGCCTGAGGCACTGTGGTTGAGAGCCGCAGGCATCGCCGGCGGCGCATTGGCGCTGGCGCCCTCGTTGCGCCAAAGCTGCGCCCCGGTCAAGAGGTCAAGATCGCCGTCCCGATCAAAGTCCGACCAGGCCACCGGAGCGCCCGTGTTAAATCCAGCCTCGATCAGAGTGAACTTTCCGGCGTCGTTACGCCAAACCTGGTGGGCGCGCCCGGATGCGCCGAGGCCCGCCAGCGCCAGATCCAGATCACCATCTCCGTCAAAATCGCCCCAGGCGACGGCGTAGGTGTTGGAGGGGAAGGGGTCGAAAAAGGAGAGGCTGTTAACGAGCGTGCCACCGTCGTTGCGGTAGAGGCGGTTGGCTTGCCCGGTGCCCGCCGCGCCATTGCCAAGGGCGAGGTCGAGGTCGCCGTCCCCGTCGTAATCGCCCCAGGCTACACTGCGGGTGTTTTCGGCAAAGGGGGCGGAAAAGGCCAGGGCGAGGGTGCCGTTCGTGTTTTCGTAAACCAGCGAGGGGGCAGAACTGGAGTTGCCCACCGCGAGGTCGAAGTCGCCATCGCTATCGTAGTCCCCCCAGGCGGCACTGCGGGCGTCGTAGGTGTCTGGGCCAAAGCTAGTGGATTGGAAGACTCCGGCGGTGTTTTCGTAGAGGAGGGTGGCCCCGCCGAAGTAGCCAATGACAAATTCGAGGTCGCCGTCTCCGTTCCAGTCGGCCCAACTGACGGCGCGGCTGTTTGCGGTGTCGTCGTCGGCATCCCAAATGGGGGTGGCGCCCAGCATGGCACCGTTGTTTTGATAGATACGGGTGGTGCCGTTTTCTTCGCTGGAGAGGGCAAGGTCGAGGTCGCCATCGCCTTCGTAGTCGCCCCAGGCGACGTTAAAGGTGGAGACGGCTTCGGCAGATTCCCAACACTCTGAAAAGGTGAAGGCGGGCGAGCCACTGTTGCAGTAGACGCGGGCGGTATTGGAATTGCCGAGCGATTGCCCGTTGCCCTGTGCGAGGTCCAGGTAGCCATCGCCGTTCATATCGCCCCAGGCGAGGTCGCGGGTGTTGAGGGTGCCGGGGAGGTCGGTGAGGTAGGTGAGAGTGTTGAGGTCGTTACGATAGAGGCGGTTGGGTTGGCCGAAGTTGCCCAGCACAAGGTCGGGGTCGCCGTCGTTGTCGTAATCCCCCCAAGCGACGACGTTGGTGGCGTAGACGGTGGTTTCGGTCCACCACAGGTCGAAGGTGCCGCCTTCAAAGCGGTAGACGTTGGTGGGTTCGCTCCCGTTGCCCACGGCGAGGTACATGTTGAATTCGTTGTTGTATTCCCATCCGGCGAAGGCGACACTGCGGGTATCAAGGATGACATCGGCTAACCAGGCAAGGTCAAAGGAACCGTTGTTGTTTTGGAGGACGCAGTTGCGGTTGTTTGAGTTGCCGATGACGATGTCGAGGTCGCCGTCCATGTCGTAGTCGCCCCAGTCGATGGATTGGGTGGTGTCGGAGGCGGGGTTTTGGCAGACGAGGGTATCTACTTCGGTGAGGGTGGGGGTGGTGGGGTTGCCGTCGTTTTGATAGAGGCGGTTTTCCCCGGAGTTGCCGACGAGCAGGTCGAGATCGCCATCTTGATCGTAGTCGCCCCAGGCGAGTTGGTTGGTGAAATCGGAGGTGGGGGAGGTCCAGGCAGGTTCGAGGGTGGCGAGGATGGCTTCTGGAGTTTCGCCGGTGCCTGTGCGCGGGAGGTTGATTTCCGGCTCGGGATCAACGCCGCCCGCCTGGTGAATGGCCGCCTGGGCCGAGGGAGCGGTTAAGCCGATAAAAAAGAGGGCTAGAGAAAGCCCAAGCACGAGACTAAAGGTAGTCCAGAGGAGTTTTTTCATGACAAGTCTCCTTTCCCTGTGAGGGTCTCAAAAAAAATATTGGATGAGGGTTTTTATATTATTTGCAAAAGAACGTGTTTTCACCTACGATTGGATGGTTTGATAATTATAGCCATTTCCCTCCATAAATAAACTAGGAAATTGAAGGATTTGTACGGCTCAGGCTGAGGCACGTGCCAGCGCGGTTAAGACCAACACGATGATCCCCAAGAGCAAGTTTAGCCGAAGAAGGAGGAGGTTCCGATTTTGGAGAGGAACCAAATCCACTGGTTTCCCGGAAGCCTGCTTAAGCGCGGCTCTTTGCAGTTCGGGCAAACTGAACCAGGTCAAATAAGCACTGACCCCCGCCATCCCGAAAAAGACCACATGTTTGATCAAGATAGCGCCCGCCCAAGTATTGGTGACGGCGAGAAAGCCTTCGTATTGTGGGCTGGCACTCATTTGAATCAAGCCGGTGCCGGTCAATAAAGCCAGGCAAAACCACCCTACTGGGTCCAGGCGACGCTGGGCCGCCTCAAGCAGGGCAGACTGATCCGCAGGGGGCAAACGCCGCGCGGTCGGGTGAATGAGTAAAACGACCGCGGCCAGCCCTCCCAGCCACAAGACAGTCGCCATCATGTGTAACCAATAGGAGAGGGTTAAGGCCCAGGCAGGAACCATCATGGCGAGGGGGTTTCGGTAGGGGCAGATCCATCGGAAGGCTGAGGAGTTTCGGCAGAATCGCCTTCGTCATCGTCTTCATCTTCGTCGTCGTCATCACGTCCTTCACACTTGTTATCTATCCAGACTTGTGTGGGTTCAAAGAGCGGGTCGGCATTGTAGGCGACGAGGGCTTCCATTTGGGCCTGCGCTTCACAATATTGTTCGGCGGCGACGAGTTGGTCGATGTAATTTTGGAGGGCTTCCGTGTAGCGTTGGGACGCGTACCAGTTGTCGCCGTTGTGCATGTTGGGGAGATAGGGGGCCACCTGCCCAAAGTAGTAGGCCGCTTGCGACCAGTCTACTTCCCAAAAGCTGACGCCGATGCCAAACAGCCGGGCAAAGTTGGCATAACTTTGAGCTTCGGCATCCAGTGGGCCAAAGAGTTCGGCCTGGGAGAGGTCCAACAACCCGCCTTCGATTTCCCCGGTGGAGAGGATTTTGTTCACGCCTCGATAGCGGAAGGCCACGTAGAGCATGGAGTCCACGTCTACGGCGCGGTAGGCGGCATCTTTTTGGCGCAGGCCCAGCAGGGTGGAGATGGCGAGGTCCCAATCTTCCGCTTCCATAGCGGTGCGGGCGGAGGTGAAAATTTCTTCGACGGCGCGCAGGTCGGGGGTGGGGGTCAGGGTGGGGGTGGGCGTGGGGGTGATGGGGGTGGGGGTGGCGGTAGCCTGGATCACCGCCAGGGTGCGGGCCAGCATTTCGATGGCTTTGGCGTAGTTGGGGTCTTTGGAAAGGATGTATTCAAAGCGCTGGCGGGCCAGTTCGTATTCCCCGGCGGCAAAATTCTGGATTCCCAGTTCGTATTGGGTGTCCAGGTCCACGACGGCTTGCGTACCTTGTTCGGCGATACGTTCGGCGATGGCGGTGTCGTACCCCCATTTTCCGGTGAAGGCAACCACGCCGAACAGCAGAATCCAGGCGAGGAGGACAATGCCAATCCAGGCAAAGCGGCGTTTTCGGGTGGGAGGAGGTGTGGCCGAGGGGGAGGAAGTTGTGTTGTCCCCGCCCCGCATGGGGATGGTTTCTCCGAGAGGGGAGTTGGAGGGACCCGTTTGAACGGGTTGGGTTTCATTAAGTGTTTCGTCTGCCATGCGCGTATTATACCCTTTCAGGCTTAGAGAGGAAACTCTCCGTTGATCTCCTGGCTGAGTAGGGTTAAAGAAAAAACCTCCCAGGTTCGGGAGGTTGGCGTTAACGAATCTTGAAACAAGCCTTCACCCTTCGTGTGCGTCTTCTATGGCTTTCAACGCTTCCAACAGGGCCTGAAATTCCTCGCCGCATTCGGTACATCCTTGCAAGTGCGATTGCACCAGGGGCATCGCTTCTGCGGCATTTTTCCCCTCCAGCGTCATCTCGACGTAGCGATCTAACGCGTGAAAACAAATCTCACAAGTCATTTCGTCATGCCGGAACGCCACAATCGTTCGGACGAGTTTTTTTACCTGACTGACATTCAGCATACAATCTTCGCTCATGTTGGTTTCATCAATAGACGATGTGTCTGATCTGGCTCTTACAAAAAGGCCTAATCAAAGGCCGTTAAGACATCCTGCGGGGAGAGACCGTTTTCCGCCATTTTTCGCTGAAGGTTTTGGCGAGCATCGAAGATTAGTTTGTACAAGGCATTCCGATTGGTGTTCATGCGTCGGGCAACCTCTTCCATGGGAATATTGTTAAAGATCACGGCCTGAATGGCCTGCCGTTGCCGTTCGGTCAATTCCTCGTCGATCATTTTTTGGACAAAGGTCAGCATGGCCTGGCGGGTGGAATGTTCCTCCGGCGTGGCCTCGGGGTCGGTCAAAATGGCGGGGGTGAACTCATTTCCGGCCTGATCTTCGATCATTTCCTGCAAGGAAATATCCTGCCAACGGCGGCGACGCAGTTCCGTAAAGGCCGCGTTCACCGCGATCTTTTGCGCCCAGGTCGTAAAACGGCTTTCCCCCCGAAAAGAATCCAGATTATCCATAATTTTGATCAACCCATCCTGGACAAAATCTTCCATCACATGATCCAAATCTCGCTGAATCCGGTTACCCAGCGCCACCCTTAACCCCCGCAACAACAAACCGCGCAAATCGGCGAGGGCGTGCGGTTGTTCCGGGCCACGCAATTCGGTCAGCCATTGTTCGTTGGTTCGTTCGGTCATTGGGTATCCTTGAAAGCGGGCGGAATTATAGCACTGTTATCCGTCCTTTTTTTTCAGGGATTCTCCAAATAGCTCTGAATGGTTACGATTTATCCTTTGGATTACTGGTAAAATGCCGCTTATGCCGAAAAAAACCTTCACCAGTGAGGAGATTCCATGAAAAAAAACACCTTTCTTTCTTTCCTTTTGACCCTCTTACTCACCCTTTTCATCGTGGGATGTGGGGGAACGCCCACCCCTACCGTGCCCCCTACCGACGCCCCCGCGGTCCCCACAGAGGCGGCAGAATCCTCTACCAGCCCGCAAACGGAGGGTGAAGCCGAGGCAGTCCCCACCGTCCAAAGCGAAAGCCCGGCGAATGAAGGCGCCACCCCGTTTGAAGCGGTGAGCGGGGATGACACCCCTGTGGAGGGGTGTACCGTTGCCACCCTGTTGCCCGCCCCCGATCCCACGGAAACCTCCCTGTTCCCCCCGGTCAGCGACCAGGATTGGATTCGCGGCTCGTCAGGTGCCCCCGTCACCATCGTGGTGTATTCCGATTTTCAATGTGTCACCTGCGGGCAACTGGCTTTGGTTTTGAATCTGCTCCAGCAAGAATTCCCCAACGACTTACGCATTGTGTACCGGCATTACCCTCAATTAAACACAAACGATAAAGCGGGTTTAGCCATGCAAGCCGCCGAAGCGTCCGGAGAACAAGGCAAATTTTGGGAAATGCACGATATTCTCTTTACTCGCCAACAAGAATGGGTGACGTTAAGCGAACAGGATTTTCAAAACTGGCTCAATGATCGGACCGCTGAACTTGGGCTGAACAACAGCCAATATGCCGCCGCCATGTTTGGCCCCGGCATGATGAACCTCCCCAACCAAGCATACGCCGACGGGTTCGAAATCGGAATTCCCAGCGTGCCTTTCCTGCTGATCAACGGGCAGATTTACGACGGGCCAGTGGACTATATCAACCTCAGTGTTGTGATCAAACTGTATGCTCTGCAAAATCGTCAGTTTGCCCAATGCCCCCCGATGATCATTGATACCGCCCGCACCTACCTTGCAACCATCCAAACAGAAAAAGGCGACATCGTCATTGAACTCTTCGCCGACAAAGCCCCCCTCGCCGTCAACAACTTTATCTTTTTAGCCACCAATGGATGGTTTAACGATGTGACCTTCCATCGGGTCTTGGAAGGCTTTATGGCGCAAACAGGCGATCCTACCGGGACAGGGTATGGCGGGCCTGGCTATGCGTTTCAAAATGAAGACTCTGGCGTCCGGTTTGACCGGGAAGGGTTGGTCGCCATGGCAAACGCCGGGCCAGATACCAACGGCAGTCAGTTCTTCATCACCGTTGTCCCGACCCCGCACCTGGATGGGGGGTACACAATCTTCGGCGAAGTGCTCGAAGGCATGGACGTAGTCAAAAGCCTGACCTTACGCGACCCCTCGCAGGGTTTCAACCTCCCACCTGGGGACAAGATCATTACCATTACGATTGAACAGAAATAGCCCTATCACGTAAAGCGTAGAACGCAAGCGCTTTTACGCGCACCGTTCTACGCTTTGCGTTTTTTTCCGATGCAAGTTACCGAAAAAACATCTTCTTCCTTCTCCTGGCGCTCGTTGTTGCAATTAGGCTTTAGCGGGATCGCCATTTTGGGCTTATGGGGGGTGGCCCTCTATATGCTGATTCTGGGGCTATATCAGGTGATCGCCGGGGGAAGCCTGCAAGGGATAGACCCATCCGGGTTTTTGCTGGCGGGCAGTCTGGCGTGGATCGGGCTTCTCATCGTGCCCTCGGCGTGGTTTGCCCTGCTCAAACTGGCAAACCGCGTGCCGCGTGTCCCCGCGGGGCTGACGTGGGATAATGTCCGGGGCGTGATCTGGCTGATGGTGCCCGTGGTTTTGGCGGGGTACGGGGCGGCGATCACACCTGCAATCGCCTGGCTGGTTCTGCCCCCGTTGAATGTGCTGGCGATCAGCATTCCGGTGGTGTGGTATCTCTCGTTGGGCGGGCGCGGGCTTCGGAGTTCGTCGCCGCAAAGTGCGTGGGGGGTGTTGGGGGCGGGGTTAGTTTTGGGGCCAGGGATTATTTTGGGGCTGGAACTGGTTGGGGCGGGGGTGGCCGTTGGGGTTTTGGTGCTCTGGCTCGCGCCTCTGCCCGGTTTTATGGATGAGTTACAGCGTTTGATCCAATTGCTGGAAACTACCGTGACCCTTGACCCGATAATGTTTTTGCCTTTTGTCGAGAAGTATTTGATGCGGCAATCGGTGTTGACGGGCGGCTTGTTGTTTATTGCCGGGTTTGTCCCCCTGTTGGAAGAGTTTTTTAAGCCAATTGGGTTATGGTTGATGAATAAACAAACGCTCACCCCCGCGCGCGGGTTTTTGGCGGGGATGTTGAGCGGGGCCGCGTTTGGGCTGTTTGAGAGTTTATTGCAAGGCGTTTCCGGCGAGGAGTGGGTGATCCTGGCGCTTGCTCGAGGGGGCACCAGTTTAATTCACATTTTTAATTCCGGGCTGGTGGGCTGGGGGTTTGCCCTGGCATGGGAACGCCGTAGTGTGTGGCCGTGGCTGACCCGTTACCTGGTGGCGGTGCTCATTCACGGCTTATGGAATGGGCACACGGTGTTAATGGCCCTGGCGTTCACGCCTGACCAGACGTTGGTAGGTGAGGTCTGGGGGGGGATTGGTCTGGGGGTGTTGGGCACGTTAGGGGTCGGGTGTTTTGTGGCTTTGTTGGTGATCAACCGCCGGTTACAACGGGAAGCGTTTAGCCTCCCCCCATCCGAAGAAACAGTTCATACAGCGTCATCCCTCCCCCCGTCACCAGAAGAGCAAAGTAGATGATGGTGGCGAGATTGGAGAGGTGGCCGAGCAGGATGCTTAACCCATCTTTTTGAATCAAGCCAATCGCGAGAAAAATTAGGGCGATGGCGGGCAGGGTGTTGCTAAATGGGACAAACCCAAAGGGCATCATTAGTAAGAGCGCGGCCAAAATATAGGAGAGTTGGTTTAAGATGCCTACTTTTCCTTCGGCGGCCAGTCTGGGCATCCGATGCGGGCGGCTGATTTTTTCGAGGCGACGGAGCCAAACCAGGGCGCGTTGCATCCCTTCAATCAATTTTTTGCTCGACAGGGGACGATTGGCAATCCGTTTGGGGAGAAATAATTTCCGGCTAAATAAAAGCGAGACCCCAATCAATAAAATTGCGCTTCCAAACACCGTACTGACCCCCGGAATCGAAACCGGGATGAGAAAGATCAAAGAAAGGAAGATGGTCAGCAACATTAGGCTATCAGCCCCAATGATGTCTAAAATTTCAATCAGGGTCACTTGCTCGGGCGGCATTTTTTCAATGATCACTTCTAGCTTTTCGACGAGCGAATCGACGGCAAGATTTTCATCTTGATCAAGTTCAATATTTTTCATAACCTTTAGCGCCTTGTGGTTCCTGGCCGCCCATCCATAGCGGGCCGCGCAGGGGAGATTTTACAAGCCTTTGGGTTGCGCTTCTGCAATTGCGTCAACGGGAGGTTTGTAGACGCCCTATTTTAGTAGTTAAAGTGAATTGTGGCGATGTGCATCCGCAAAAACGACCGATACGGAAGTCATATTAGCCCATCGTTTGGGAACTTAACCACCCCAACCTGCGTCTATAAGCATGTTCAACGCAAGACAGCCTCACGAGGCTGTCTTGCGTTTAGAAAAAGTTTAACTACTCTGGCATGGAGAGATAATCCCAAAAAAGGGGTGAATCTCTGCCCTGGCTGAGTAATTACGAAAAAGGAACCAAGATGAAACCTAAATTTTTATGGACGCTCCTCGTCCTTGCTCTCCTTCTGACCCTCAACGCCTGCGCGACCCTGCCCGCGGCAGAACAACCTACCGCCCCTGTGCCCCCGCCCACAGAGACCCCCGTGCTCGAAGTCGAAGCCCCTGTGCCGGGCAATCCAGTCACGCAATTGGCGATCCAAGCCCTCGCAACCCAAATCGGGGTCCCTGCAGAAAATATTACCGTCCAAACCTTTGAGGCCGTCGATTGGCCGGATGGATGTTTGGGCATCAACCTGACCGACATGGCGTGTATCACCGTCATCACCCCCGGCTATCGCATCATTTTGGAGGCGAACGGGCAACCTTACGAATACCATTCCAACAAAGATGGGAGTCAAATGCTTCTCGCCACCAGTACCCCCGTGCTCAGCGAAGCGCCCGCCTTGCAAGTGGACCTCCAGGGAGGCATCGCAGGCTTTTGTGACCATGTCAGCCTGTTTTTAAGCGGGTTAGCCACCTACCGGGCGTGTAATGTCGCCCAGGAAACACGCTACCAACTGACCCCGCAACAACTCGAAACCCTGCAACGCTTCGTCACCCAATACGGCTCCTTCGAGTATACCCAATCTGATCCTGCGGTGGCCGATCAAATGATTGTGCAATTCATCTTCAACGGTCAGGGAACCGAGGCTCCCACCGCCAAAACTTATCAAGAAATGCAAGCCCTGGGGATGGAATTGATCAACCTCGCGCGGGGTACATCCCCTAACGATCAATAACTTCGATCATCGCCAGGCCCCGATAAAAAAGAGGCGAGGTGAAACACCTCGCCTCTTTTTTGGAACCTTATTGGGGGCAATTTTCACTTCCCCCAGCGCCAAATCGCCAACGCACTCGCCAGACGCCCCGCCGCGATCAAAATAAA
>JABWBV010000817.1 GCA_013359445.1 Anaerolineales bacterium
GTGCGACACGCACTTGACCCTAGAGAAAAGCCAGGATTAAGACTTCGGAGCCGGAATAAAAATTACTCGGAAGTGCGTCGCACCTTGCGTAACATCAGTTAACCGCATGAAACATCCCTTGAATATATTCGTTCCCCCATCTTTTTGTCAACATAAGCAAAAGCCCCCCGCCCAACTTCACATGGGCAGGGGGCCGTCTACACTTCAGGCAATTGTGTCTTACCCCTTCAAATATTCTTCCATCGCCGCGAACAGCGCCTCCATATCCGCCATCGTCAGCTCGCCCATGTGGGCAATACGGAAGGTGGTGGGCTTGAAGGGGCCGTACCCGCTCGCGATCCGCATCCCGCGCTGGAGCAGGAACTTGTTCAGCGCGCTAATGTCGAAGGATTCGGCTTTTTTGATGGTGGACACCGTTTGGGAGCGGTAGCCTTCGATGGGGAACAGTTCAAAATCGTGGTCTTCGGCCCACTGCTGGGTGCGGGCGGCCATCGCACTGTGACGGGCGTAGCGGTTTTCCAACCCCTCGGCCAGGATGCGGTCGAGTTGCACGTCCAACGCGTAAATGAGCGAGTTGGCGGGCGTCGCGGGGGTGGAATCCTTCGCGCGGTGTTTTTCCAACAGCACGAGGTCAAAATACCAACCCCGGTTTTTGACCGTTTTCGCCTTTTCCAGCGCCCGGTCATTCGTGCCCGCAAAGCCCAATCCGGGCGGCAGGGCAAACGCCTTTTGCGATGACGTGAGCAGAAAATCAATACCCCACGCATCCATCTCGATCCGCGCCCCGCTCAGGGACGAGACCGCGTCCACACACACCAGCGTGTCCGGGCTGAGTTCGTGGACGACCGCGGCGATCTCTTTGACCGGGTTCTGCAACCCCGTTGAAGTCTCGTTATGCACCACTGCGACCATGTCATAGTGCTGTTTTTTCAGCGCGTCCGCCACGAGTTCCGCGGTGATCGGGTGGCTCCACTCGGTTTCGAGTTTGTCGGACGGCTTGCCGTTGGCGACCCCGACCTCGTACCAGCGATTGGCAAACGCGCCGTTCGTGCAAAACAGCGCCCGCCCGTCGTCGGGGACAAAGTTCCGCACGGCGGCTTCGTGCAGGCCCGTGCCGGACGAGGCCGTGATCAGCACGCGGGATTGTGTCATAAACACCTGGCGAAGTTTCCCCTCTGCGCGGTGAAAAATCGCTTCAAATTCTTTGCTCCGGTGCGGGAGCATAGGTTGGGTTTGGGCGGCGGCCACCTCGGCGGCAACATCCACCGGGCCGGGAACGAACATAGGCATGGGAACCTCCAGGAATTGTCAATTGTGAATAGTCAATGATGAATTGTGAATGGAACCAGCATTAAGAATTGACAATTGATCATTCACAATTCACTATTAATTCCGCATTGTACCAAATCGCACATTTAGGAGTTGATGAGAATTCGCCCGATGAGGGAATTTAGCGGATAAAATGACCCTTCATTATGCAAAAACGAACCTCCCTCCTCCTTCTAATTCCACTCCTTTTCCTGGCCTGCCAGACGTTTGCCCCTGTCCCTACAACACCTGCCCCCGCGGTCCCCCCGCTCGCAACGAGTACGGACATCCCCTCGGTCACCCCCGCCCCGACCGAGACCCCCACCCCGTCGGCGTCCCCCACCCT
>JABWBV010000237.1 GCA_013359445.1 Anaerolineales bacterium
GTCATTTACGGGTTCTTTGCCCTGACGTTTATGACGCCCATTTTGCGGTCTGTCTTTGGAAATGATACGGTGGGCATTTACAACACGGCGTCTGCCGGGTTGGTGATCGGGATTTTGATCATTCCCCTCGTCACTTCGATGAGTGAGGACGCGCTGAGCGCGGTGCCCAAAGCCCTGCGCGAGGCCTCCTATGGGCTGGGCGCAACCAAGTTGGAGACCGCGGTGCGCGTGGTGGTCCCGGCGGCCATTTCGGGGGTGGTGGCCGCGTTCATCGTCTCCATTTCTCGCGCGTTGGGGGAAACGATGGTGGTAGCGATTGCCGCGGGGGCCGGACCGAATTTCACGTTCAACCCCTTCGAGGCCGCAGAAACCATCACCGGGCACATCGTGCGAATCAGCGGCGGCGATTTGAGCTATGACTCAATTGATTACAACAGCATTTTTGCTCTGGCATTGGTTTTGTTCCTCGTGACGCTCATTTTGAACATCATCAGCCAACAAGTGGTGCGCCGGTTCCGGGAGGAATACGAATGAAAAATAAAAACGAAAATTCTCTGCCTGCTTCCGCTACCCATCAGGATTATGTTGCCAATCTTTCGCAACGTCATCGAAGCGGGGCCATTTGGAGAGGTATCTTTCAAGTTTCGACAGCCATCGGCATCGTGGTCTTGTTTCTCTTGCTTTGGAACATTTCTAATTCCGTGTTTGGCTATGCGGTTATCGTAAACGCGATTGAGCCGGAAGACCTGGCGATTAACGATATCCCGTTGGAGCAACTGCACCCGGTCGATCTCACCTTTATCCTGCAAGAAAACCTGTCCGCCAATGTGTTTCGCCGGTACGAAACGGAAAAGCCCTTTGCCGAGCGGAGCCGCAATGAGATTTATGACTTGGTGATTGAGCGAGTGGTCGAACCCCGTGTGGAGGAAATGTGGTCCCTTTCTGACTCGTTATTCCGCCGGGACGAAATCTTTGCCGAGGCCGCCGCAGAATACCCCGACGGTGAGGTGGAATTCATCAGTTGGCTAGACCGCAAGTTTGTGACAACGCCCCAAGATGATGTGCCAGAGATCGCGGGGGTTCGCACGGCCATCTTAGGCTCGCTTTGGGTGATTATGATTACGATTGTGTTCTCCTTCCCGCTGGGAGTGGGCGCGGCCATTTACCTGGAAGAATATGCCAATACCAAAAGCCGGATCAACCGCATCATCCAGACCAATATCAATAACCTGGCCGGGGTGCCGTCGATCATCTACGGGGTGTTGGGATTGGCGATTTTCGTCCGGGCGCTGGAAGCGATCACCAGTGGCAACGCCTTTGGGGCGGTGGAAGACCCCACGACAGCGAACGGGCGCACGATCCTTTCGGCGGGGTTAACGTTAGGGTTGCTGATCCTGCCCGTCATCATCATCAACGCGCAGGAAGCGCTCAAGGCGGTGCCGCAATCGCTCCGGCAGGCGGCGTTTGGGCTGGGGGCCACGCGCTGGCAGACGGTGTGGAATCACGTGCTTCCCAGTGCCCTGCCGGGGATCATGACTGGAACAATTTTGGCGATTTCCCGTGCGATTGGGGAAACGGCCCCCCTTGTGGTCGTAGGGGCCTCGACGTTTGTCACGTTCGATCCCGAAGGCCCGTTTTCCAAGTTTACCGTCCTCCCCATTCAAATCTACCAATGGATTTCCCGCCCACAAGGTGAATTTCGCAACATTGCGGCGGCGGCCATTATTGTTCTGCTCATCTTATTGCTATCCTTAAATGCCACGGCGGTCCTCATTCGCAACCGCTTCACTCGGAGACTCTAATGCTAAACATCAAATCCGACCCCAAAAAGGCCGTCCAGACCGACACAAACGGCACCAACGGCACCGAATATGCCATTCAAGCCCGTGACCTCTCTATCTTTTACGGCAACTTCCGCGCGGTGCGCGAAGTTTCCATGAACGTGCAAAAACAAAAGATCACCGCCATCATCGGCCCGTCCGGGTGTGGAAAAAGCACCGTCCTTCGCGCGTTTAACCGCATGAACGAACTCGTCCCCTCGGCCCGCGCCACAGGTGAAGTGCTCTACCACGGCAAAAACATCTACGACTCGGACGTGGACGCGGTCGAAGTCCGCCGCCGCATCGGGATGGTGTTCCAAAAGCCGAACCCGTTCCCGAAAAGCATTTACGAAAACGTGGCCTGGGGCGCGCGCATCAACGGCTTCCGCGGCAACATGGATGAACTGGTCGAACAATCCCTGCGTGGGGCCGCCCTTTGGGACGAGGTGAAAGACAAACTCCAGCAAAGTGGCCTGTCCCTCTCCGGCGGGCAACAACAACGCCTGTGCATCGCCCGGACCATTTCTGTCAAACCCGACATCATCCTGATGGACGAACCGTGTTCCGCCCTCGATCCGCTCGCCACCCTCAAAGTGGAAGAGCTAATGCGCGAACTGGCGAAAGACTACACCATCATCATTGTCACCCACAACATGCAACAAGCCGCGCGGGTGTCCGATTACACCGCCTTTTTCAACCTCGATGACAGTGGCAACCGCACTGGCATCCTCGATGAATTTGGCGATACCAAAAAAATCTTCACCAACCCCGAAAAGAAAAGCACGGAAGATTACATCACCGGGCGGTTTGGGTAAACCACCCCACCCGGACACCGGTAAATTCAGAAAGGATATTATGACGACAATCGTAAACACCCGCGAAACCCTCGACCGCCAAATCCGCGAACTCAAAGATGACATTCTCATGATGGGAAGCATGGTCGAACAAGCCACCCTCAGCGCGACCAAAGCCCTCAAAAATCGCGACGCCAAAACCGCCCAACGCATTTATGATGATGATCGTTGGGTCAACGAAAAGCACTTACAAATAGAAAACGACTGTGTGATGCTCATCGCCACCCAACAACCCATGGCCCGCGACGTCCGCTTCCTGGCCTCCGCCCTCGAAGTCAGCACCGAACTGGAACGCATGGGCGATTACGCCAAAGGCATTGCGCGCATTTACCTGATGATCAAAGACAACCCCCTGGATCAGCCGCTGACAGAGATTACCCAAATGGCAGAGACCGCCACAGGGATGCTCCACAAAGCTCTGAGCGCGTTCGTCAATAACGATGTAGAAGCCGCCCGCGAAATCCCCCGCGAGGACGATGTGGTGGATGAACTCTACACCCAGTTCCACCACCACGTGATCGAAAAAATGATCGCAAACCCAAGCATTATTGACCGCGCCAACTACCTGCTTTGGGCCGCCCACAATCTCGAACGGTTCGCCGACCGCGTCACCAACATCTGCGAGCGGACGATTTACGTCAACACGGGCATTCTCAGAGAAATCGCCAGTTCTGACGATGAAACCCTCATTGGGTTAAAATAATCGTATGACCACACGCAAAAAAGTTCTCGTTCTCTGCACTGGAAATTCCTGCCGATCCCACCTCGCCGAGGCGCTGATCAACACTCGGCTGGGGGACCGCTGGCAGGCGATGAGCGCGGGCACGGCTCCCGCGGGGTACGTTCACCCGTTCGCGATCCGCACCCTGGCGGAGATTGGCATTCCGCACGAGGGCCGCTCCAAATCCGCAGAGGAATTTCGGGAGGTGACGTTCGATGTCGTCATCACCGTCTGCGATGATGCGGCGGAAAACTGCCCCGTCTGGCTCGGGCCGGGTCGCCGCGTCCACATCGGTTTCCCCGACCCCGCAAAAGCGACAGGGACCGAGGACGAACAGATGGCGGTGTTCCGCGAGGTGCGGGATGCGATTGACGAAAAAGTAGTGGGGTATTTGAGAAGTTTGGAAGTTTAGGAAAAAAGGGCACTCAGGTGCCCTTTTTTTTCAATCTTGCCAGGGCTTGCTCTGCTTGTTGGGTGAAATCCATGCCGGAATAGCCCCAGTGTCCGCCAGGGTTGGGGGAGGTGCGAACCGCGTCGTGGTAGGCTTGAATGGCCTGTTCCAGGTGGCCTGCCTGCTCCAGGGCACGCCCCAATTGATAATAAGCCGGGGAATTTTCTGGCTTAAGGGCCAAAGAACGGCGCAAAAATTCGATGGCTTTTTGTGGCTCGTGGGTTTCCTGGTATAGCACGCCCAGGTTGTAGCAGGCGTCGTCATGTTCCGGGGAAAGCGCCAGGACACGCATCAAATAAGATTCCGCCTGGGGATATTCTTTTTGGGCGGCATGGATCACCCCCATCGCAAAAAGCGCCTGCCCCTCTTGGGGGCGGTGTTTGAGAATGTCCTCCGCCCACTGGCGCGCCGTGGCCCAAGCCTGTTGACGAAGGGTGCGGGTGAGGAAGAGTAGCGCGTTTGGGAGATCGGTCTCCTGCATGGCGGGGTTTCCAAAATTTTGCATAAACTGCGCCAAAATCGTTTCCGCGACGGAGGGTGGCCCCGCGATAGACAATTTGAGAAAACGCGGCGTATTCCAGTAACGCACACAAGAAATCTGAAAAACCTGTTCATCCGCCAGGCCATACGCCCGCACCGAGACTTCGTCCACCGCTTGCTCACCATATTTGGGTTCGTAGGCTTTGTAATGCACGGTTTCAAAACCCTGTGTCGGAATGCCATAACGAATCGTTTGGCGTTCAAAATCATAGGGTTCTTCCTCATTCGTTTGGGCCACCTGCCTGGAAGTGAGAGTAAATTGCGGATCGAGCAGGCCGATCATTTGCCGGGCAAAGGCGAGTAAGAGAGGCAAATTGCCATCTTCGGTATAAAAGGGCTGAATTATTTGATCTTGAACAAACATTGTATGGAACCTAATCAGTATAATGGGGGCACAAAATTTTACCGTCAGGATGATTGATCGTGAGTCTTTTTACCCCTTTTTTGAAAAAACATGTTGCCCTCACTCAAGAACATGGTTCTTGGGTCTTTTTGTTTAGCCCGTTGATCATTGGGCTGTTTGCCGGGGGGAAGTGGACGGCGGCGAGTGGGTTTTTGGTCTGGACGGCGCTGGCGGTATTTTTGTTTAAACAGCCGCTGACAATGGCGGTAAAAATCGCCAGTGGGCGGCGCGGGCGACAGGATTTGCCCGCCGCGTATTTTTGGATGGGGGTGTATGGATTTTTTGCGCTGGGTGGGTTTGTCGGGATGTGGGTGGAGGGGGTGGCCTGGTTGGCGGTGCTGGCTTTGCCCGGGTTGCCAGTGCTGATCTGGTATTTAGTGCTGGTGGCACGACGGGCTGAGCGGCGGCAGTTGGGGGTGGAGATTGTCGCGAGTGGGGCGCTGGCGTTGGGCGCACCGGCGGCGTTTTGGATCGGGTTGGGGGAGATGAGTCCGTTGGGGTGGTGGTTGTGGGTGCTGACCTGGTTTCAGTCGGCGGCGTCGATTGTGTATGCGGGGTTGCGGTTGGAACAACGGGAGTGGAAAGAAGTGCCAGGGATGGGGCAACGGTGGCGGGCTGGGGGGCGCGCCCTGGCATACACCGGATTCAATTTTGGGGTCGCCCTGGCGCTGGGGTTGAGTGGAACTATCGCCGGGGGGGTGGCATGGGCGTTCGCTCTGCAATTTGGGGAGACGCTGTGGGGGAGTGTGCGCCCTGCCATCGGCCTGCGCCCCGCGCGGATCGGGTTTCGGCAGTTGATTGTTTCAACGCTATTTACGGTTTTGATGAGTGTTTTTTGGGCGTAGAGGTCACGGGTTTTCCAACAAAGTGACCCATTCGGGGGTTTGATTTTGGCGAGCGAGGGTTAACGCGGTCTGCCCGGCATGGTTTTTGAGATGCGGATCGGCGCCTGCCATCAGAAGCACCCGCGCGGCGTCCAGATGCCCCCAGCATGCGGCCACCATGAGGGCGGTGTCCCCCTCTTGATCTTGTAAATTGATTTCTGCCCCGGCATGGAGCAGGGTTTCGATAATGGGGATCATGCGGTGGGCAGGCTTGGGCAAGGTCCCAGCGGGTTCAAGCGTCAGCATTAAGGCCGTGGCTCCGCGAGAGTTGCGCGCATTCACATCGGATAAGACTGCGAGCAGGGCAACGATGCCCCGATGACCTCTGTGAGCGGCCAATAAAAGTGGAGGGGCTGATAAAAATTGTCCAATCGTTTCGCGATTGGCTCCGGCGGCCAATAAATCTTTGACAACGCCCGTATGCCCCAAATGTGCGGCCCAGGTGAGGGCGGTTTCTCCGTGCTGATCCTTGCTGTCCGGGTCCGTGCCCTGTTGAAGAATCTCACGCACGAGGAGGGAGTCCCCTTGAATGGCGGCTTCCAACAAACTTTCGGTCTTCATTATGGGAAGGTTCCAGTAAGGGCCGTCATTGTTAGCACAAGGACCACCATCCCTACCACACAAAAAAGGATGCCCAGCATGACGACCACCACAGGGATGGTAAAAGCACCCCGATTTGCGATGGCGTTTTGTTCTATTTTGCTACTTTCCGCGGTGATGGTAGGGGGAAGTTGTTTTTCAGCCTGTTCGGCCAGGGCGGTCAGGTCTTCGAGCCATTCCCGCGCGGCGGAAGGGGTGATCAGGTCGAGCCCAAAATGGCGGAGGGTGAGAGAGACCGCGTCAGGGGTATAGACCACGGCCCGCACGCCCGGGGTGTCCTTCCCCAGCAGGTGGGTGAGGGCGGTGCGGACAAAGGGGTTGGCTAACAATGTGCGCGCCCAGGATTCATCGAGGGGGTAGATCAGTACCCCTTCGTAAATGGGATCATCGATGGAGAGGGCTTTTTGGCGGGTGAGTGTGCCGCCCAGACGGGTGAGGACATTGCTCGAACCAAGGCCCAGGCGGGTACGGATATTTCCCCGCACGAAGATTTCCAGGACAGGCGTGCGTACATAGCGCCCACCGGAGACATGGAAGTAGAGGTTCACCGCCCGGCCACGATAGGTCCCGGCATATTGACGCCCACTGATTAAATAATTGCGAGGTTGAAGCCCCCACGGGGTAAAGGCCCCATCCAGTTGTTGGTTCCGTTTTTGGCGAACCCATAGCCCCCAAAGCATAATCCCCACCATAAGCACGAAAAAGAGAAAAAGAAAGCACCCCATCATGACAAGGGGTGCTAAATCTCTAGAGAGCAGGTCGTTTGAGGTTAAGAAGCCAAAAAACAGCGAAACCCCCAATACCACCACAAACATTCCTAATGAGAGGCCCAATCCTACTAAAAGACGAGGTAAACAGCTTTTTGTGTAGGCAGAGAGGACTTTGTCAGTCATTCGTTACGGGGCTGGCAAAACGAACCAGGGGTTGACGAACCCGCCATTTAACCGCACTTCAAAGTGTAAGTGTGCGCCAGTGGAGTTACCAGTGCTTCCAGAATAGCCAATGGTGCGCCCCGCAGAAACACTGGTGCCGCACCCAACCCCGACACTGCTCATGTGGGCGTACAACGTCTGATATCCGTTGCCATGATCGACCACCACCGTGTTCCCGTACCCCCCGTTGGCCCACCCGGCAAAAACGACCACACCCGCGTCCGAAGCGTAGATATTGGCTCCTTCGCCAGCGGCAATATCCAGGCCCAAATGCCCGGACCAGTAATCGTTCCCGGAGAGATAGTGGTTGCTGGCCGGCCAAACAAACGCGCCCGAACCGTATGCCCCGTCATAACTTCCGGTACACGCGCCCGGCCCGAGGGCGGTCGAGTTGACGCCTGCATTGCCGCGCGCAATGGTCGGGATCAGCCATTGGCGGAATTCACGATGCCCACCAGGGATCATGACCATCACGCCCGGTTCTAAGACAGGATTGAAAAGGTCGATCTTGTTCCCCATAAATGCAATAATATTTTCGATTTCCGCCTCAAAAGTTTGGGCGACGGCTTCCAACGTATCGCCCTCTTGCCATTGATAATACACACCATCCACTGGGGGGATATACAATTCCATTCCCGGCTCAAGAAAATCCGGGTTGTCATTCAGCAGGTCATAATTCGCCCACAGGATGGTTTCCGGTTCGACGCCAAAAAACGAGGCAATCCCAAACACGGAGTCCCCGGTATCCACCTTATATTGGGTGATGTCGGTGCGCGGGCGAGTAGGAATGGTGGTTCGTAAATTGGGGATACGGGAAATCGAAAAGACGCCTGCGCTAACCGCCTGATAGGGAGGTAAAGTCGCATTGGCCTGAGGCGTTTCCTGGGGAAGGGTGGGAACAATGACCGGTTCTGCGGCAGTGACCGGTGCGGGAGGGGTTTGCAAAAGGGGAATGTAAGCGGGAGGCTGTACTTGCCAAAGATAAATGGCATACCCCAATATGCCCAGAGCAATGACCCACGCGATGAATGAAATCAGGCGGTCGGCCAACCCGGAACCGCCGGTGACATTCTTGTTTTTGATCACAGGTCTCTCAACGTTTCGAGGAATTCCTGATTGTCGCCCGTTTTGGACAACTGTTGCAAAATTGCCTCGGTCGCATTGGTAATTTCTAACCCGGCGCCATTAGGTGGGGATGCCATCATCTGACCGTACATACGGCGCATCAACCACACACGTGCGGTGACATCCGGGCCGAGGAGCAATTCTTCGCGGCGTGTGGAGGAGCGTTCGATATCAATGGCGGGGAAGATACGGCGTTCTTGCAAGCGGCGGGACAGGTGCAATTCCATGTTGCCCGTGCCTTTAAATTCTTCGTATACCACATCGTCCATCCGGGAGCCGGTATCAACGAGGCAGGTGGCAATAATGGTGAGGGAGCCGCCTTCTTCCAGGTTGCGGGCCGCCCCAAAGAAACGTTTGGGCGGGTACAGTGCGGATGGATCAATCCCCCCCGAGAGGGTGCGCCCGGAGGGGTTCACCACGAGGTTGTATGCCCGGGCCAGGCGGGTAATGGAATCCATCAAAATCACCACATCCCGTCCGATTTCTACCAAACGTTTGGCACGTTCGAGCACCATTTCGGCTACGCGGACGTGGGAGGTGACGGGTTCGTCAAAAGTGGAGGAGATCACTTCCGCATCTACGGAGCGATCCATGTCGGTCACTTCCTCTGGCCGCTCCCCGATGAGGGCAACGATCAGGTGTATCCCCGGATATTTGGTGGAGATGGAATTGGCAAGTTGTTTGAGGATGGTGGTTTTCCCGGATTTGGGCGGGGAAACGATTAGCCCGCGCTGGCCGCGCCCAATCGGGGTAACGAGGTTGATCAGCCGGGTGGACAGGGTGTGGCGATCCGTTTCGAGGTCGAAGCGTTTGTCCGGGAAAATCGGGGTGAGGGACTCGAAGTTGGGACGTCGTTTGGCCTCTTCGGGGTCAAAGCCGTTTACACTATCTACTTTTAACAGCCCATAGTGCCGTTCGGCATCGCGTGGGGGGCGCACGTGCCCAATGACCAAATCGCCGCCCCGTAGGGAGTACCGGCGAATTTGCGTTTGCGAGACATAAATGTCATCCTGCCCGGTCTGGTAATGTCCGGTGCGTAAAAAGCCCACACCGTCATTCATAATTTCCAGAATGCCGCCACGCACCTCAAGACCAGCCTGTTCCGCTTCAACCTGGTGAATTCGCAAAACCAGGTCTTCTTTCTTCAAACGGTGAGAGCCAGGAATTTTAAGTTCGCGTGCCCGTGCCCGTAAGTCAGCCAGGCTGGAATTTTCCATTTCTAATATTCGTGTCATTTTGTTTTTCCAGTAGTATGAGGGTTATTGGTTCTTCCAGGGAGAGGCTGAGGGGTTCAAGCGATCAGCTTGTGTGATCCAGAAGAAACCATTGTTGTTAGAGAATAAGGGATTAAGGCTCTACCGTTTTTGGTGTGAAGTGGTCGAAATTTTGAAGGTGGTGGGGGATGGCCATCCCCCACCACCTTCAAAATTTCGGTTTCTTTCACAGTATT
>JABWBV010000238.1 GCA_013359445.1 Anaerolineales bacterium
GGAAAGCGGAGGGGGTATGCTTGGCGATAGTCTTTTATCCCAATGTTTGAAGGAATTTGTCATGGCTCTCCCATATCTTTTGATGGCTTTTTTGTATTTGTTGGTAGCAGGTCTGGCGGCGTTTGATGCGGCGTTGACGAGTTATGACCTGATGCCCTGGTTCAATGGCTTGCGCTGGTTGCGCGTGCATTTCATCACCTTAGGGGTGTTGACGCAGGTCATGTTTGGGGTTTTACCAGGCTTGGTGGCGCGCCGGGCCGGGCGGGCGCGTCCGGGGTTCCGGTGGGGGATTTGGGCGACGCTCAACGCGGGGCTGGTGGTGCTGTTGATCGGGATGCCGATGATGCACGTGTATCTGATCTTGGCTGGGGGGACGCTGGTGTTTCTCGCGACGGCCCTGTTGGGAGGGCATTTGTACGGGTTACGCACCCCGGCCGGGGGACAGGCCCCCTCCTCGGACCGCACGGGGGACGGTGCCCGCGCGGGGCGCAAGTTCTATCTGGCGGGGTTGGCGTATTTCCTGTTGGGCATCCTCATCGGGACCGGGCTTTGGTTGGGGTGGAGCAACGTGCTTCAGATCAAAACCCCCATCGAGGTCCATATCCACGCGAACAATTGGGGGTTGATGTCCCTGGTGTTTGCCGGACTGCTGGTGGATTTGTCTCCGCATTTTGCCGGGCGTCCGCTGGCCTGGCCGCGCTCAATCTCTCCCATTTTTTGGATGATGACGCTTGGCGCGCTGGGGCTGGTATTGGGGCCGTGGACAGGGAGTTTGTTTTTTACCGTGCCGGGGCTAGTCCTGCATCTTTCTGCGACGATCTGGTTATTGTTGAATGTGTTCCGACCATTGTGGGGCGACCGGGCGACCTGGGCACCTGGGGTATGGCATCTCTTGCTTGCGTATTTTTGGATTCTCGCACCGGTATTGGTTGCGCCGTTGATTATTTTGGGGGTGCCGGGCTTTCCGGGGGCGGGCATCGAACAGAACGCGCCGCAGGCGTTGATTTATGGGTGGGTGCTTCAGTTTGGGTATGCGCTGATCCCGTATTTCTTCCGCCGGGGGTTGTTGCCGGATGAAGCCCCCCGCTTGGGTGGGAATTGGTTCGGCCTGGTGACCGTGAATGTGGGGGGCGTTTTCTTATGGGCGAGTATTTTTCTCCCGCCTTATTACGGGGTTTTGCATGGGACGGCGTATGCTTTGTGGTTCGTTTCGATGTGGCCGCTTGCCCGGGAGGTATGGCAGATTGTGGTGCAGGGGATGAGCCGATTTGAAAGCACGTAATCTTTTTTTGGGGGCGATACGCCCGGATGAAATTTCAGGGAGATACGGATGAACTTGAGCTTTTTTCAACTTTCCGCGTAACTCTTTCATCTGTTTTGCGACTTATTGAGTGAGCATGAACATCTCAATGATGTAATCCCCCCATCCTCAAAAAGTAACCTGAGAGACAGTTTTTAGCTTAAAAACGGGAGTATTTAAGTCAACTTGTAACCACGCACGCTCAAAGAGGGTGCGTGGTTACGTCAACTGTATCTTATCAATGGGCGTATTGAAATCCAAGTAAGGACAATATCATGACACATCAAATAATGGCAAAATGGCGGAAAGCCCTGCAACAGCCCCTGCGCGTGGGCCTCATCCTAATTATTTTTTTAACTTTTTTTCAAACCGTGTTGGCCGATGCCGGGGATTTAGACCCCACCTTTGGGGTGAACAGTAGCGGTATTCGCGTCACTGACATTGGCGGGTTAGCCCGAGACAACGCGTTTGGCATAGCCTTGCAAACGGATGGAAAAATGGTTGTGGTCGGTTCAACCGATAACGATTTTGCGCTGGTACGTTATACCTCTGCTGGTAACCCGGATGCTACGTTTAGTGGAGATGGGATTGTCACAACTTCGATTGGGCCATTAGCCGATGTCGCTTATGCAGTTGCCCTGCAAACCGATGGAAAAATTGTCGTTGCCGGAAGCAGTGACAATGGCACCTTCGATATCTTTGCCCTGGCCCGTTACACCACAAGTGGAACCCTGGACGCCACCTTCGGCACAGGCGGCGTCGTCACTACCACGATTGCGGGCGCACGTGCCTCTGCCTCCGCGTTGGTCATCC
Organism: Anaerolineales bacterium; assembly: GCA_013359445.1. Lineage (GTDB taxonomy): Bacteria > Chloroflexota > Anaerolineae > Anaerolineales > JABWBV01 > JABWBV01. The sequence continues at coordinate 2,114 of JABWBV010000238.1, forward strand.
AACCCGATGGGAAGATCGTCGTGACGGGGGATGCCAATGGTGTTTTTACGGTTGTGCGATACACCAGCACTGGTGCATTAGACGCCACCTTTGATACCGACGGGATTGCTACCACCACGTTTGGCAACACCGATCAGGCCACGGCATTGACCCTTCAGCCGGATGGCAAAATTGTCGTGGTCGGCATGAGTGACATGGGCACCGATGATGACTTTTCCGTTGCCCGCTTCAACCCGGATGGCAGTTTAGATTTTGACTTTAACGGCACGGGCAAAACAACGGTTGGTTTTACTGCCGGGGATAACGATTTCGGCACGGCTGTTGCGCTTCAACCGGATGGCAAAATCGTGCTGGGTGGGTACAGTGATGCGGTCGGCACGCGCAACAACTTTGCGTTGGCCCGCCTCAATGAAGATGGCACACTCGATACCGGGTTTGGCACCAATGGCAAAACGATCACCGACTTTAACGGGTTAGATGATCAGGCGCAAGGATTGGTCATTCAGCCCTCTGGACACATAGTGTTGGGCGGGTTTGCGGATAACCTCGATACTTTCAACGACTATGCCATCGCGCGCTATACCGCCGCGGGGGCCATCGATACAACCTTCGGCACCAACGGAAAAGTAACCACCGACCTGGGCACCACGTTGGGTGGCGCAAGTGATGCTTCGGACGATCAGGCATTCGGGTTCGCACTCCAAACCGACAACAAACTCATCCTGGCGGGCTTAACGGATCAACCTGTTGGGCTGGGCGACTTTAACTTTGGGGTAGCCCGTTACCTTTCGGTCAACAACCCACCCACCGTAAGCAATGTCTCCAAAAACGGCAATGAAGATAGTGTAGTCACCTTCACTTCCGCCGATTTCACGGCTCACTTTAGTGACCCGGATGGGGATTTGTTGAACAAAATCAAAATTACCTCTCTGCCGGACAATGGAACTTTGCTTTTGAATGGGGTCCCGGTCGTCGTAGATGAAGAGATTCCCACCGCCAGTTTGAGTAATTTGGGCTTTGCCCCTGCCTTTAATTGGTCTGGCGCGACCAGTTTTGGCTGGAATGGGTTCGACGGATTGGTCTATGCCACCACAGGGGCTTTCGTCAACCTGACCCTGACGGCGGTCAATGACGCGCCGGTCAACACAGTCCCCGCCGCGTTTAGCGTAAACGAAGATACCGACCAAACCGGGTTGGTGTTCGCCATCGCCGACCCAGACGCGGGCAGTGCGGCGAACTTCCAATTCACCCTTACTTCTGACCATGGCCTCTTGACCCTCCCCACCACCGCCGGACTGACGCTCCTTGTTGGCGACAACGGCACATCCCTCATGACCTACCAGGGCACCCTGACCGATCTCAATACCGCTCTCACAGGAGTCACCTACCGTGGCGTCCAAAATTATGCAGGTGCGGATACCGTGACCTTACTCGCGAATGATAACGGGAACACAGGTTCGGGCGGCGTGCTTACGGACACGGATACAGTGTCTGTCACGGTAAATCAGGTGAATGATGCGCCCGCCCTGAACGCCATCGGCGCCCAAGCCGTGGATGAGTTGGTTCAACTTACCTTCGATGCCAACGCCAATGACATCGAAGGCGACACCCTGACCTTTTCTTTGGACGCGGGCTTTCCCTCTGGAGCGAGTATTGATAGCAGTACAGGCCTTTTTACCTGGACGCCCACCGAAGAACAAGGCCCAGGCACTTACCCCATCACGGTCCGCGTCACCGACAACGGCGCCCCCGTACTGGATGACTTTGAAACCATCGTAGTTACGGTAAATGAAATCAACTTAGCCCCCACGCTCGAGCCGGTACCCGACCAGGCCGTTAACGAATTAACCCCGCTCGCTTTCACCGCTCAAGCCGCAGATGCGGATTTGCCTGCGAACACGCTGACGTTCTCCGTCGAGGCCGGTGCTCCTGATGGGGCAAGTATTAACCCCAGCACAGGCGCATTTACCTGGACGCCCTCCGAGGCCCAAGGCCCCGGCGTTTACCCCATCACCCTGCGGATCACAGACGATGGCCTTCCCACACTCTCCGCTACCCAAACCTTTACCATCACCGTCAATGAAGTTAACGCCATTCCCACCGTTTCTGATTTCACCAAATCAGGTCCACTCGACACGCCCATCCCCTTTGCCCTGAGCGATTTCACCACCCATTTCAGTGATGGAGATGGCGAGGCTTTGATGAAGATTCAGATCACGGCCCTCCCCATCAACGGCTCGTTGGAGCTTAATGGAACTCCCGTCACGGTTGGGCAGGAAATTCCTGCGGCGGAGATCGACCTCTTGGTCTTCATTCCCGCCCCCGCCTGGAGCGGCTCAACTTCATTTACCTGGACGGGTTCAGACGGCAATGTCTATGCCCCTGTAAACGCCACAGTGACGCTGATCGTCGAAAATCCAGTCTATCAAACCTATCTCCCGCTCATTACACGCTAAAAAAGCCTGTTGACGCATACACAAAAAAACACCTGCACGGAAGGCAGGTGTTTTTTTGTGTATACCAACTTTGTCTCCAACCCTAGTGGTACCTTGAACAAAGCACTACCCGAAAATCGGGTGGTGTTTTGTTTCTGGGCTAGTCACCTTCGTTGCCAGTGCATTGACCGAGATGATCCCCGTGTGCAAGGTGGGCATCTACCGCAGATGCCCCGACGGTAATGGTGTGGGCGTTTCCAGGGTTGCCAGGTGGAATATGACAAATGGTCACTTTGTCACTTGTCGGCGGGGGTGGAGACGGGGTGTTGGTGGGGTCAGGGCGGGGGGTAGGGGTTGGGCGAAGGGGATCATCTATAACGAAAACCCAGGCATACACCATAACATTGTTCTGGCCAAAACATAGTTTGACAACCACCCGACTGCCAATCTGCAAATCACCTTCGATTTCGGCAATCGCGCGCGGAATCACAATCCCGGTGGCAAGGGTGATTTCTTCGCGGGTGAGGCCAACCACTGCGTCCACGAATTCGATACAGCCGATGACTGGGCCAACATCAATCAACTCCATCCGTAGCACCAACCAGGTCCCATCAGGTTGAACCAGCACGGTGACACGCACAAGGGAGGAGACGATGATGTCTCCGATAAAGACGGTATTTTCGTCGGTGGTGAGAGAGAGACCGTTGACCACCCAGGGATCAACGCTGTCTACAATGCCAAGGAAGATCAAGGTGTTACGCTCATCGAGGCGTTCGATAGCACGGGCGAGCCAGGTGCCATCTTCCAGAATGCGGCCTGTGACGCGAACCGTAGAGCCAACGACGATACCAGATTCTATTTGGGTGAATTCATTGACCTCAAAGCCAATGGCGGAAACGATCCAGGGTGCGATGGATTCGGCGATGCCGATGATTTCAAAGTCGTCAGCTTCCTCCACTTTTTCGATGGCGCGGGCGAGCCAGGTTCCGTCTTCCAGAACGCGGCCTTCAACGTGAACGAGGTCACCTACCACAGGGTCGCCGGTAACAACGGTAGTTTCGCCTAGCGTGATGACAATGCCACCAATCATCCAGTGATGATCGTCAATGTTTTCGACAAGGCCTGTGAATTCAAAGGGGAAGGTGTCTTCGTCAAGCAGGGTGATAGAAGTGGCGAACAACACGCCACCCGTGCGGATAACGCCCGTGACCAGGACGCGGCTTCCCAGTTCAATGCCTTCGCCAATCAGGGTGATTTCGCCCACGGCGATTTGCTGACCAGAGACCTCCCATACATCCGCCCCCATACTTTCCACCAGGCCGGTGAAACGGAAGCGATCCGTGAGGGAGGGGACAAGGAGGTTAATACGATCGGCGAGGCGCGACCCATCGGGAAGCAAGCGCCCACGGACAGAAACGATATCACCCACTTGTGGCTCACCCAGGAAAACGGTGTCGGGATGTATTTGGAATTCAAGGCCGCCGATGATCCAAGTACCACCGGTTTGGGTGACTTCGCCTTCTCCGGAAAGCCAAAATATCGGGGCAGATGGGTCGTCCCCATTGGCAATGAAACTGGTTTGGCCGGCAGTCAACAGGACGGTGGCATTATGTCCCGTCACCTCTACAACACCTTCCATAATGCTGAACTGGCTCGTTTTGTCTTCTTGAACGGTGACTTCAAAAATGGTGCCTGTGGCTGTCCCAGTAGAGGATGGGGTACGAACATGGTAAGCAATGGCTGAGGCGCTGAGTTGGGCAATGTGGTGGGTGGTGCCCCCATAGGGTTGGAAGAGCTTGACTTCACGCGCCCCATCGGTTGGCATATTGACCGTTTCGAGCGTGAGACGGGTATTGGGGGCAAGCACAACGTAACTGCCGTCAAAAAAATGGAGGACCGCACTGGAGGAGGCCCAGATACGGATGGTTTGTCCGGCTTTCAGTTCAATGGTTTGAACAGTCTTCCACGAGTTGTCCGCTTCTTGAACTTGGACAATGCCGTGAAGGGATTGCAACGTGGCAGATTGGGGGGTTGAGACAAGGGGTTTGGAAAAGACAGGCAGGAAAACCTGGGTGAGATCACCAGGGGCTTCAAATCCATCTGGGACAGCGGTGGGGTTGGCGGTGGTAGCCTGGTCAACCCCTTTGAAGAGGTCATTGAAAGAAAAGGATTCGGCAGGGTGTCCCGCACCCGTGGATTGATCAGCACGCTGATTCAAGTAAGCGATCCCTCCAGTGATGCTTGCCAGACCGATGCAAATGAAGATGAGCAAACCAATCGGGATCAGCCATTTTAAAAGAGTTTTTGGGTTCATGTTTTTTTCTCCATCTTGTTTAAATACGGCAGTTTTTGGTTGAAATCAGTTTCTATCGCACGATGCCGTGTCCGGGAATAAATTTCTTAACCTTGATTCTTCCATTTTGATGGAGAAAGCCCCGAATTTTTGAAAGCGTATGGGGGCCTCAGACCCTGCACCTTCAAATATTCGGGGCTTCATCCCGTTTATCCCATTAGAACCTTTACCCTTTAAACGAGGCATGGCGCAAAACGATTCTCCCTCAAAGGTACCGGAGGTTGAGTTGGAAAGCTCTGAAATCAATGGTGACTGCACAAAGGTGTTTTTTTAAACACTCATGTTACGCAAGGTGCGACGCACTTCAGGCAATTTTAGGGAAAAAGGCGAAATCTTGATCCCGGCTTTTCTCTTGGGTCAAGTGCGTGTCGCACCTGCGTCGCACCGAGTCCGTGCGTAACATCAGTTAAACACTCAAACCGACTCATTACTCACCGAAAAGAGGCCAGGTGCGGCGCAGTTGGAACAGCTTTTACCCCGGATTTTTTCTAAACCTTTGGCCTAAAATCCTACCCAAGTGTGTTGCACCTGAGGGTTTCAGACATACGCTTAGGTTAAAATACAGACTGGCTTTTCTGTGTTTTTTGCTGTATGATCCTACCAGTCCCAATTTCTATAACTTCATAAGAGAAAGATCATGCCCTCTCGTCTCGCCGATTATCTGAATGCCGCTCGTCGCGCTCATTTTGTGGGGAGAGACTCCGAACGAAATTTTTTCCGTTCGGCCATTCAAGCTGAATCGCCGCCGTTTTTCGTCTTGCACATGTACGGGCCGGGCGGGATTGGCAAATCCACCTTGCTCAGAGAATTTGGCCGCATGGCCGAGGAGGCAGGCTGGGCAGTCATCTATTTTGACGCCCGGAACATCGAACCATTGCCCGAAACCTTTAGGGCGACCCTGGCACGGTATCTGGACGCCCCCGCGGGGGGCATCGAAGAATTTATGGCCGCCTCGCCCAAACGCCAGCTGTTGATGGTGGATACCTACGAAACGCTCGCCCCCCTCGATGACTGGCTACGCGACCACTTTCTTCCCCAACTGCCCGAAAACGTGATGGTGATCCTGTCCGGGCGGAATCCGCTGTCCCCTGCGTGGCGGGCGGACGCGGGGTGGCAAACCGTGCTCGAGACGCTCCCCCTGCGGAATCTCGCCCCTGATGAAACCCGTGAGTATCTTTCCCGCCGCAACATCCCCGAAAGTCAACAACAAGCGGTCATGACCTTCACCCACGGGCACCCGCTGGCCCTTTCCCTCATTGCGGAAACCTTCGCCCAACGGGAAGGCGCAGAATTTCAATTCGAGGAAAAGTCGGACGACGCGTTCCGGCGCGACATCATCCAAACGCTCGTCAAAAACTTTCTCCAAAAAGTGCCTGGCCCCGCGCACCGTGCGGCGTTGGAAGCGTGCGCCTTGGTGCGCGTCACGACCGAGCCTGTGTTGTGCGAAATGCTCGCCAACTCGGAGATAAACGACCTTTTCGAGTGGCTGAACGAGCTTTCGTTCATCGAACCCCGTCCGGGCGGGCTGTTTCCGCACGACCTCGCGCGGGATGCCCTCGTCGCCGACCTGCGCTGGCGCAACCCCGATTGGTACATCGAACTGCACCGCCGTGCCCGGCACTATTACACCTACCGCATCAGCGTCACCACCGGCCTGGAACAGCAACGCGCCCTGTTTGATCTGGTGTTTCTGCATCGGGACAATCCGGTCATGCGTCCGTTTATCGAGTGGCAAATGGGGGGTAGTTCCCTGCCGGACCGTTTGCGGGATAGTGATATTCCCCATCTGCTGGAGATGGTGACCCGACACGAGGGGGCGGATTCCGCGCGGATCGCCGCGTTCTGGCTGGGAAAACAACCCGAAAATGTCCTCGTGCCCCGGACCGCAGAGGGTCTGCCCGCCGGATTTTTACTCACGCTCGATCTGACCGCCGCCACCGCGCAAGATCGGGCCACCGATCCCGCCGCGCAAGCCGCGTGGAACAGCCTCAAGCCGTTACGCTCCGGCGAACGGGCGACCATGTTTCGGTTTTGGATGGATGGAGAAGCGTACCAATCCGTCTCGGCGACGCAAAGTGTCATTTTCATCCACATCGCGCGGCATTATCTGACCACACAGGGGTTGGCGTACACCTTTTTCCCGTGCGCCGATGAAGCGTTTTGGACGCCGCTCTGTATGTACATCAACCTGTCCCGCATGCCCCAGGCCGATTTCTCCGTGGATGGACGCCCCTTCGCGGTGTTTGGGCACGATTGGCGCGCGGAACCCCCGGCGCAATGGCTGGGTCTGCTCGCCGAGCGGGAGGTGGCAACCTCTTCGCAAACCGCCACCCCGCCCAAACCAGGGATGCCCGCGCTCGTCGTCTTGAGCGAACCCGATTTTGCCGCGGCGGTGCGCGACGCATTACGCGATCACAAACGGGCGGGGGCGCTTACCGGGAATCCCTTGTTGAACTCCCGCCTTGTCACGCAAAAAGCGGGAACGAACGCGTCGGAGACCCAACGCATGAGCACCTTGCAAAAACTGATCGAGGACGCCGCCGAGTCATTGAAGGTGACGCCGAAGGAAAACAGATATTACCGCGCGCTCTATCATACCTATTTCCAGCCCGCCGCGAATCAGGAACAGGCCGCGGAATTGCTCGACCTGCCGTTTAGCACCTACCGGCGTCATCTGGTACGGGGAATTGAGCGATTAACAGAGGTGCTGTGGGGGTGGGAAGTCGGGTAAGCGATGTTGAGTTGCATAGTTACTTCATAACCCTTTATCAAAAGGACTTCGCCCCATGGTGAAGTCCTTTTCAATTCCAGCTTAAGGGGGGACTCTCAAATCTGACTGAGGAATTCCGTTTAGAAAGGGTCTAAAAACTAT
>JABWBV010000239.1 GCA_013359445.1 Anaerolineales bacterium
TTTCCAAAAGGAGTTTGACCCCGTGTGGGTTCAATTCCAGGCTTTTTGCCAGGGAAATGGGCGTGCGCGGGCCGTTTTTCAGCGCTTCAAAAATCCCCAGCCGGACGGCGGTCGCAACGGTTTGAAAGCCGAGCGCTCCCCAAATGTCGAGTAGAGGGGCAGGGCCAAGATTGAGAGAGTAGAAAGCGGTGCGTTCGAGAAGGTTGGGTTGAATGGGCATAGGGAAATATATTGTAACTTAATCTCTCTCCACCATTTCCACCAACCTTTCCTCCAACAACCCATACCCCGTTAACCGCACTTCGAGCGCCAATTTCAAATAATCCGCCACCTCCTGAGCTTTTTTGAGCAGTTCGGGCGTGGGATTTTGCGCGAGATAGACCACGCGCTTGTAATGGGCAAAATAATCATCCCGCAGTTGGGGGAATCGATCCAGTCCCATCTCTTTGATAAACAACCCCTCAAACCCGCGCAACAAAAAATCGGTCAGGAAAAATGTCCCCAGTTCCTCTTCCATCAAATCGTGGAAGGTTTGACCGCCGTACATTTCATAACAATGTGGGCCTTCAATGCGTTCGATGTCGGGAAACCGTGCGAGTAACGTGTCCAATGCCCCACGCGAGCCACAATCCCCAAACACCACAATCAACCGCTCATATTTCTCCCGGTTCGCGGCAATCTGCTTTTCGACATCCGGCGCGATCCGGTCGGGGTAGTTATGATCCAGCGCAGGCACTCCCAACACCTCCGCATCCCACCTATGCTTGCGAATAATATCCAGCACTTCCCGCCCCAGCGCGCCGCAGATGATGAAACCGGTGGTCATAGGGGATGGAAGGTAGATACGGTAAATAAAGTAAATAGGGTAGATAAGGTAAATATGCTATCTACCCTATCTACCTTGTATACCTTATCTACCCTATTTACTTCTCCCTCCGAAACTTCCGCTCGCGCGCTTCCCGCGCGGGTGCGGGGGTTCCGGTGGGAGTAGGTGTGGCTGGGGGTTGGGCGGCGGCGACTTCCCGATTGACCTTGATCCAGGTCGCGCAGTTTTCATCGTTGCCGGTGAACACATCGGCGGCGAGGATCGCACGCTTGATCTCGTGTTCGATGGGGTTGGTAATCGCCGCGGTCAGGCCGCTGGCAATCGCCATCGCCAGGAAAGTGCCGTTCAACGGTGGGCGATTGGGCAGGCCAAACGACACGTTGCTCGCGCCACAGCAGGTATTGCATCCCAACTCATCCTGCACCCGGCGGACGATGCGGAACACCTGTCGCCCGGCGTAGCGCATCGCCCCAATCGGCATCACAAGCGGGTCCACCAGCACGTCTTCGCGCGGGATACCGTGGTCCATCGCCCGTTCCACGATCTTTTTTGCGACCGCGAACCGCACGTCCGGGTCTTCGGAAATGCCGGTTTCGTCGTTCGAGATGGCAATCACGACGGCGTTATACTTTTTGATCAGGGGCAGGACCGCTTCCAACCGTTCGTCTTCGCCGGTCACGGAGTTGACGAGGGCTTTGCCTTCGTACACGGACAGGCCGGATTCCAAAGCGGCAACAATGGAAGAGTCAATTGATAGGGGCAAATCCGTGATGGATTGCACGATTTTGATGGCGTGGGCGAGAATGGCGGGTTCGTCGGCGAGGGGAATTCCGGCGTTGACATCGAGCATGTGTGCCCCCGCGGCCACCTGCGCCAGCGCGTCGCTAATCACCCGATCATAGTTCCCCGCGGCCATCTCGCGGGCCAGTGCTTTCCGCCCGGTCGGGTTGATCCGTTCCCCGATGATGGTAAATGGCCGGTCAGGGCTGATGATGACGGTTTTTGTTTTGGAGGAGAGAATGGTTTCGGACAAGGGAGAACTCCTTTGGGAAAAGTATAAGAACTTGGACAATCTTTGTTTGATATGTGAAACGTGATGCGTGAAAACAAGATTCACGTTTTATGTATCACTTTTTACGCCCCTTTGCCCTCTATGTCTAGGTCTCGCCGGTTCATGTTTTTCCGCGCCCAACCGCATGGGACGGGGGAGGAGTCCGGCGTCTTGGATAATTTCTGCGGTGAGTTCTTCCTGGCGGTAGGCCATCACGTGAATGCCTGCCACGCCCGGAATTTCGCGCACTTGCTGGATGATCTCCACACAAATTTTCTTCCCCTCTGCTACTTTTTTCTCTTTCGGCGTTTTCCGCATCCGCTCCACCACTTCATCGGGGATGTGAACCCCCGGCACCTTCGTCCGCATAAATTCCGCCACCTTCTCCGACCGGAGCGGGCCAACCCCGACGAGGATAAACACCTTTTCGTGCAGGCCCAAATCCACTACCCGACTCATAAACTCCTTTAAGCGGGGCACGTCAAAACAGTACTGGGTTTGGATGAAGTCTGCGCCCGCTTCGACCTTTTTCGCGAGGCGCAGGGGACGCCAATCGAACGGGGGCGCAAACGGATTTTCCGCCGCACCCAAAAACAGCCGGGGGTGCACGGTCAACTTCCGCCCGGAGAGAAACATGCCGTGGTCGCGCATGATCTTGATCGTCCGCAGAAGTTGGATGGAGTCGAAATCAAATACCCGTTTGGCCTGCGGTTGGTCGCCCGCGGTGACATCATCCCCGGTCAGGCAGAGCACGTTGCTGACCCCCATCGCCGCCGCGCCCAGCACATCCCCCTGCATCGCGATCCGGTTCCGATCCCGGCAGGAGACCTGAAACACGGGCGAATACCCGGCCCGCGTCAGCAGGGCACAAATCGAAACGCTAGACATGTGGCAGTTTGCCCCCGACGCGTCTGTCGCGTTGATCGCATCGCAGACTTCGGAGAGCACGACCGCCGCGTCGTACACCTCTTGGGGGTCGGCGCTGTCGGGCGGGTTGAGTTCCGCGGTCACGGCGAAGAGACCGGCGCGGAGGACTTTTTCAAGGCGGCCATCGGATTTGTATTCAGGTGGAGTCATGGGAGGGGGTGGAGTTAGCGTGAAGAGTCAGCGTTAGAGTGATCATTGGAATTGGGAGTGAGAGAAGGTTTTGCGGGAGAGGCTATTCTGCACGCTATCTCCCCGCTCTAACTCTCAACTCTTCCATCCTTTCGGCACATTTACATCTTCCCCGGTGAGCATGTTTATCCAGGCCGAGGAGCCTTCGAGTTGGCGGTTGACCGGGGGATTGATCAGGATCAATTCTTCGCCGTAGAGGGCCATTTTTTGCGAGCGTTCAAAGGCTTGTACCCATACACAGCGCATGGTGGGGATCACTTCACAATTTCCGTTGATCCGTACGCCGCCGCAGGGGCCGTTTCGCAGGTTTTTGGGGCAGGTCATCGGGCAGGTCATCCCGGTGGAATGCAGGACGCATTGCCCGCACATCCGACAGTCAAAGATGAGTTTTTTGCCGAATTCTTCCGGCCCGCGGAGCCAGGCATCCGCGCGGGCGTAACCAATTTTGGCGATGGCGGGATTCAGGGCGTCGAAAACCCGGTGGGTCACGTCATACGCCCATTCTAAAAGGCGGGGGTGGTTGCGAAGGTAGGTTCCGAGGGACATAAGTGGATTTGGATGCGCGATTTTGTCGCGGAAGAAAGGAGATGCGGAAGGGGAGAAGATGGTTTGTAGCTTTTTTTGTTTCTGAGATGGCGGGAGAGGGGTTTTGTCGCGGAAGAAAGGGGACGCGGAAGGGAATTAAAGAAAATTTCCGCGTCTCCTTTCTTCCGCGACTTAAATTTCCAAATTCAAGAAATAGCACTCCTAAACCTATTCTGGGTTTACTCCAAAGATTTGGATTTGCTTTCTGCCAAAATTTAAGATGAACCCAAATTTTACGCCACAAGTTCTCAAATAGGTCTTCATCCGCGCAAAATCATACCGGGGAGGATATTCAAGATTTGCTCTAATATTCACTACACAAGTATTATCGAGTAAAAAATGGTCGGTTTTATGTTCCGCTAGCAATTTGTCATTCCATATTGCAGGAAGAGTCAGGTTATGTTGGCAAGCGATGGATTGAGCATTTGCTTCCACTCCTAGAAGACTCCGATAAGTTAATTCAGGAAACCCCAAACCAAAATGTTCCCCGATGAATAAGGCAAACGATTTTAGAAAATCTCGGATAAATTGATATTCCGTTGGGGGATAGTTTTCAAAGGCAGAAAAATCTTCCACTAATTGCCATTCAGGTTTTTTCCATAACACTCGCGCAACACTTGCTTTGGTTCCTCCAAAATTGACCAACAAGCCTAACCGTTTATTCCAGGCTTTAAGATAATGCGTCAGTTGAGCATAATGAACAGGTGCGAAAGTTGTCAAAGGCAAAACCTTAAGTTCCAAAACGATCAAATCCCATGCAATCAAATCGCACTCAAACCGATCTACTTCCACCCCTCGATGAAAAATGACCTGCCTGGCTTTTGTCTGGAAAGGAATACAAGTCGCTCTAAAGACCTCAATCAGGGCTTGATGATACGTCTCCTCATCCCAACCTGCTCCCAGCCCTTTAAAAACCTCGAAAACTGCCCCGCGAAGTTGAAAAGTTTTTTCTTCAAAAAGTAAATCACTCATGTCAAATATGCAAAATAATTTTCCGCATCTCCTTTCTTCCGCGACTTCATTCCCTTGCCCGCCCACGGATTCTATCCCGGCGGGGGGCGGGGACTGAGTCTTGCGCGGTGGGCAGAATCCCCGCGAGGTGGGGGAAGGCGTCAGTGGCGTGGGGGATATGAATCGCGCCGACGAATTCATTTTGAAATTCAGGGTCTACTGCGGTTTCGATGTATTTGATCCACTGGGCGATTTTTTGGGCCTCGGCGCGCTTTTCGCGGTTCAGTAGGGCGATCCGTGCTCCGTCGCCCGCCGCGTTGCCCACCGCATACACTTTTTCCAACTCACAATCGGGGATCAGCCCCAAAACCATCGCATATTTCGTGTCAATGTAACTGCCAAACGCCCCGGCCAGCAAAATCCGGTCAACCTTCGTAATCCCCGCGCGGAGCATGAGCAGTTTGGCCCCCGCATAGAGCGCCGCTTTCGCCAGTTGGATGCTTCGCACATCATCCTGGGTGACGACGATGGGATTTCCGGTCGTGGTCTGCTCGCCCGTCGCGAGGATGTACTCGCCCTTGCGCCCGTTGAACCGGACGCGGTCGTGTTCTCTGTCAGGGTTGAACCGCCCATCGGGGAGGATGATCCCAGCCAGGAACATTTCCGCGACGGCCTCGATGATGCCGGAGCCACAAATGCCCGCGGCGAGGTGTCGGGGCTGATCGTCGAGGGGCACGTCCGGGCCGGTGCGCCACGCGTCGGACCAGGATTCTTCGCCGATGACGCGGAACCGCGCGGTGAGCGTGTCCCGATCAATGCGAACCCGCTCAATCGCTCCGGGAGCGGCGCGCATCCCGAACGTGATCTGCGCCCCTTCAAACGCGGGGCCGGTGGGGCTGGAGGCGCTGTACATGCGGGCGCGGTTGCCCAGGTCAATTTCCGCGTTCGTGCCGATGTCCACGATCAGTTGGATTTCGTCCTGGTTGTACGGCTCTTCGGCAATCAGCACCCCCACGTTGTCCGCGCCGACGTGCCCGGCCTCGGAGGGGAGGACGTGGACGTACGCGCCGGGGTGCAGACGCAGACCGAGGTCGCGGGCTTTTAAATCCACGGCGTCCCGCGTGGCGAGGGCAAAGGGGGCGCCGCCCAGTTCGGAAGGGTCGATCCCCAAGAGGATGTGGATCATGGTCGTGTTGCCAACAAAGACCGCTTCGTGGATGTTGCGGGCGCGGAGGCCAGCCTGTCGCGCGGCGGCGGCGGCGAGTTTGTTGAGCGTTTCGAGGATGGCCGTGTGCATTTTGGTCAGGCCGTCGGGGTGCATCATCGCGTAAGAGATGCGGCTCATCAGGTCTTCGCCGTAGGTGACTTGGGGGTTCATGGTGGATTCGGTGGCGAGGACGGCGCCGGTGCGGAGGTCGCACAGATGCCCGACGACGGTGGTACTGCCGATGTCCACCGCGAGGCCGTAGATGCCTTCTTCGTAGCCGGGGAGAACGTCAATCACTTCCATACCGTGTGCGTTGTCCCGGAGGGTGACGGTGACGGCCCATTTGCCTTTGCGGAGCGCGGGCTGAAGGCGTTGGAGGGCTTGCAGGTCAATGGTGAGGGGGGGCAAGTCCCATTCTTTGGCGAGCGCGTCTTGCAGGCGACCCCAATCCCCGCGGTGTTCGCCGAGTTCGGCCTGGGGGACTTCGACGTACAGTTGGCGCACGGTGGGGACGATTTCGATGGCCCGTTCTGTGGCGGATTTGCGGATGATTTGTTTGTGGGCGCGGGCTTCTTCGGGGACGAAGACGAGGACATCGTCTTGCACATAGGCCTGGCACGAGAGGCGGTGGCCGTCTCCGTTCATCTTTTCGAGCATCTCACACTCTTCGGCGGAGGCGGGAGTGACGTGATCAGGGTGGGAGTGGATGCCGTGTTTGGGGAAGTGGCCCTCTTCAACCCGAACTTTGCACTTGCCGCAGGTCAGCCGCCCGGCGCAGATGCTTTCGATTTCAACGCCGAGTTGGCGCGCCGCGTCGAGCAGGGATTCGCCCTGTTGGACGCGGCCCCGGCGACCGGAGGGCATGAAGATGACTTGGGGGGAGGGGGAGGTCATGATGAAGGTGGGCGTAGGCTGGGATACGTGAAGCGTGATGCGTGAAATTTCGGTTTGTTCACGTTTTAAGCGTCACGCGTCACGGCTTTGGCGGTCTTTCGCCAGTCAATTTTGGCGTATTGGGTTTCGAGTTCGGTGAGGAGGGCGGCGACGACTTCTTCGGGGGAGCCGTCGCGGGTTTGGGGTTCGCCCCAACGCATGAGGTTGAGGTATTCGTCGGTGCCGGTGAGGCCCGCTTCCATCGAGGCGTTATCGACCGCGATCTGAAACCGGTCGGTGAGGGGTTTGCTGACGCGGGTGCGGCCTTCTTGGGCTTTGACTTGCAGGGGGATGTCGTGCCAGTAGAGGATTTGATATTTTGCCATCGCGGGTTCCTGGGGACGTAATCCGTAAGGTTTTCTTTGCGGAATACGTGCCGAGAATTGTCAATTTAGGGGTTCCGTGTTAAAAATGGTGTATACCAATTTTTGGGCCAAGTATACCTACTCCCAAATGAAGTGTCAACAAACCCCTTTTTGAGTATGATTGCTCCCGCTCCTCTTCAAAAATTACGCGAAACGTTCGTAAATACCCTGCCTTTGTATATCCAGATCGCGGATGGGTTGTTGGAGAAGATCGACGCGGGCGAACTGGCCCCGGGGGTGCGCCTGCCGCCCGAGCGGGAACTCAGCCAGATGTTTGGGGTGAACCGGATGACGCTTCGCCGTTCGTTGCAACGGTTGGAACTGCAGGGGCTTTTGGACCGGCGACAGGGTGCGGGAACCTATGTGGCCGCGCCAAAGATCGAGCGGCAGGCTGATCAGTTGGTGTCTTTTTCACGGGGAATGCAGAAGCGCGGGTATTTGCCGGGGGCAAAACTTTTGCATTTTGAGCGGAAGGTTGCGGAAGCGAGTATCGCGCGGGAATTTGGTTTACCGTTGGGGGCGGAGGTGTATTATTTTCAGCGGATTCGGTTTTTGAATGAGGAGCCGGTGATGCTTGAAAAATTTTGGATGCCGGTGGCCCGGTTTCCTGATTTCGAACAGTTCGATCTGGTCAACCGGTTCATTTTTGACATTGTAGAAGTAGAATATGGGCTGACGGTGACACGGGCGCGCCAAAGTCTGGAGGCGGTGGTCGCAACGGATTACGAGGCCGAGAAACTGAACATTCGGGTGGGGGCACCGTTGATGCTCGAACGGCGGTTGACTTTCGATGAAAGGGATACGCCGATTGAGTTTGGGATTGATCTTTACCGCGGGGATCGGTTCCGGTTTGTGACCGAAAAAGCCCCGATGGAGCCATAATTTTTTTAGGAGAACAAGATGAGTGATGAAATTGATATTACAACGATGCCCACGGAGGAACTCCTGGAACTGATGGGCGAAGATTTGTACGATGGGCTTGCGGAGGAGGTGGTCGAAGAGGTTAACGAATGCCTCGGACGCCAGATGACCCCTTATGATGTCCTCACGCGGGGGTTGGTCGCGGGGATGGAAATTGTGGGGAATGATTTCCGGGATGGAATTTTGTTTGTGCCGGAGGTGTTGATGGCCGCAAAAGCCATGAAAGCGGGGATGGAAGTTTTGCGTCCCCTGCTCGTCGAAACGGGTGCTCCCAAGATCGGCTCCATGGTGATCGGGACGGTGAAAGGGGATATTCACGACATCGGCAAAAATCTGGTCGCGATGATGATGGAAGGGGCAGGTTTTGAGGTCTTTAACCTGGGTATCAATAACTCCGTGGAAAATTTCCTGGAAGCGATCCAAAAACATAACCCGGACATTATTGGCATGAGTGCTTTGTTGACGACCACCATGCCCTACATGCGTGTGGTGATTGATGCGCTAAAATCTGAAGGGATTCGCGATGATTTGATCGTGTTGGTCGGCGGCGCACCGCTCAACGACGCGTTTGCCGAAGACATTGGGGCGGATGCCTACTGCCGGGATGCCGCGGTCGCGGTGGAAACGGCGAAGAAGTTTATGCAGATTCGCCGAGAGATGAAAGCGGCGTAAGTTTTGTGATTTTTAAAAAGGGATGGCAGGGGCTGTACAGCCCCTGCCATCCCTTTTTTAGGGTTGTAGAACCGATTAATCTAAAAAGGGCTGAAAATAAAACGGGATGATGCCCGTCAACCATAAAACCAGGTTGGAATAAAGAAGAATTGCAATCACCACATAGATCAAATACCGCCGCGAATTTGTAGGGAGTAACCGATACCACCCCCCGGCGACGAGAAAAACAATGACGCCCAGTGCGGGATAAAGAAAACGCCCCTGGCTATAAGCGGTCAACAACGCATTGCGGGCTACGGCCATCAAAGAAAGCCCAAAGAGGAGCCAAAGCGCGCCAGGTTTGCCTAAATATGAAATCTCGCCGGATGGGTTTGGCCGGAGTTCCCAGACACTTCGTAAGCCGCCCAAAAGCGCAAGCCAGGACAAAATTTCCATATGCACCCGCGGCAGGCTTACCGACAACCACCCTACAATTCCCCAAAAACTCCATAACACTTGATCCAATTGATCGCGATAGGCTTCCCATTGGAAGGTCTCCGGTCGAACCCCTACGACGCGCCAGGAAAGCCCCTCAATGCCTTCGGCAAACCGAATAGGGGATAAGGCCCAAACACCCCCCACTAAAATCAAACCTGCGAAGGAAATGGCCCCGAGCAACTTCCAATTCCAGGTTTTTTGTTGCCCTCTTACAACCAGCAGAATCACCCCAAGACTCACGCCCAAAACGGTTAACTTGGACACAAATGGAAAAACCATCGCCCCCAAACACAACCCCATCGCATATCGCCAGTCTTTACCCCAATACGCTTCCTTACTCAACCCCCAAAACAGACCCGCTCCAGCAAGATTCGCAATGGCGTCATTGCTAAATGACGCAGACACATGTAAATATTGGGGCAGAAAAGCGGCCAGGCTCAAAGAAATGAGCGAAACTTCCACCTCTCCCCTCGAAAAATTCCGAATAGCCAGATAATTTAGCCACAACGCCCCCGCTCCTAAAAACACATTAACCCATCGCAAAATTAACAACCCCGGGATCAAACGAAAATTTTCAGCCGTCCAGGAATAAATCGGCGCTCTCTTCTCGATAACATTTCTGGCCTTAGGCGGAAAATATTCGTCAACCCATTCCGGGTTCGTG
>JABWBV010000818.1 GCA_013359445.1 Anaerolineales bacterium
CTTCAAAGCCACGCGCCAGTTTTTTGAGCGAGGTTTCGAGGGGCAGGTCGGATTCCAGCGGTTCGCGCAGGGTGGCGACGGTTTGACGGAGTTCGCGCAGGGCTTCGCGCACCTGTTCGCGGACGGTTTCGGCCATTTTTTCGGCGCGGGCGGGGTCTTTGGCGATCAGCTTCTGGACCCCTTCCAACTGCACGGACGCGACCGTGAGCCGGTGGCCGATGGTGTCGTGCATCTCGCGGGAGAGGCGGTTGCGCTCTTCGGCTACGGCAAGTTGTTCGGCCTGGGCGGCGTACTCTTGGAGTTTGCGGTGGGTGGTTTGTAGTTCTTCGAGCAGGTGTTGGCTCTCCGCGCGGGCCAGGTTGGCTTGATGGGTGGCGTTGGCAAACACGGCGAAGAAAAAGTACCCGCCGAGATAAATCGGAACGGAGATGGAGGCTTCCAGTAAATCAAGGGCTAAAAACAACGTCAATACCGTCAACACTGTAAAGATGCCCAGCCAGATATATCCCTCCCGGCGTCCCAAACTCATCAACGCTTCGGTGCCGAGGACATAAAACAAAATGACGTAAAAATTCAAATTGGGATTAAGCCACAACAGCGCCACAATGATCAGCGTCCCAATGGACAGATACCTGCGGATGAGCGTGGGGCTATTTCCCCACTGATTCAAGTGAACACTCAAATTGAGGAGAAATAATGTCGTCGTCAACCCCACCACCCACCAACGCGTCGGGGCTTCATTTGCAAAAACAATAATGATCCCCGGTAGACCAATGGCGAGCACGGTCAATGACGCGGCGAGATAGTAAGCGTAAGAGCGGATACGTGCCCAAATCTTCATAAGCTGATCTTACTCCATTTTTGGACGGAGGACGGAAGACGGAGGACAGAAAACCAAATTCGGTCGTCCGCTTCCTGTCCCCGGTCTTCCGTCTCCTGTCCTCGGTTATTCATACTTGAACCGCCACACCCCCACCGCCAAAAACAGCACCCCAAACCCGGCCAGCACACCCACTTCGAGCAAAATGGCGTTCAAATCCAGGCCGCGGGTGATGATGGCGTGAAACCCGCGCATCGCCCAGCCGGTGGGCAGGGCCAACGAAAGCGACTGCATCCACTGGGGCACGATCTCAATCGGCCACCACGCCCCGCCGAGGGACGCCAGCGCCATGATCGAGATGGTTCCGGCGGCACTGGCCTGGGCGGGAGTTCTCACCAATGCCGCCACCATCACACCCAGCGCGGTCCCGGTGAACCCGTAGGCTAATAGCATCGCTGTCAAGGCGAGGGGGTCTTGCCCCCAACTGACGCTGAAGGCAAACTGCCCCGCCAACACCATGATCGTCATCTGCACCAGCGCGCCCAGGAAAATCCCGGTCAATTTGCCTGTCAGGATGGTCCACTTGTTCATCGGCATCACCAACAGGCGGCGCAAAGTCCCTTCATCCCGTTCGACGAGCAGGGACGCCCCCCCGCCAAAGGTGAAGAATAACGCGTACATGACCAACATCCCCGGTGAAGATTGGCTCGCCCCGACGGGAATCTGCGTCCCCTCGTTGCGGGTGAGGGCTTCGGATTGAACGGTGATTGGCGCACCTGCGGCCCATTCTTCTTCGGCGGCGGCGAACGCGGTTTGGCGGTACGTG
>JABWBV010000240.1 GCA_013359445.1 Anaerolineales bacterium
GGAAGACGGAGAAAATGGACTGGGTATCCAGGTGGACGGGCAAACGCGCTCCTTAATGGAGTTAGGCTTCACCCCCACCTGCTACTCCATTGCCAGCGCCGTCCTGGACATCAAAATGTCCGTCAGCATGTCCACCCAAACGGCGCGTCCGACAATGCCCACCAAGATTGGTTTATCAGGGAGTGCCATGGGGTATCGTGGGCCATTTAGTGCCGGGGTGCAGGCCAACGTATCTTTTATGGCCGCCACCTCTGCTTCAAAATACCAATACAAATCCGAGGCCTCCAGCTATGTGCGGACCCAATTGGTCTCCGTCCCCCCTCCGGAGTTGTTGCAAGAACGTTTGGAAAATCTGAGAAAAAAGTTAACGGCTCAACCTAGAGTAGAAAGTTCCCAAAAAAAGACCGCCTGAGATGAAAAATCCAAATCTGTACAACACCTGGCAAGACCTGCTGGACGAGGATACTCCCGAAGTCCAGCCTGTTTCCTTGCCGGTGAACGCTCCGGTGGAAGTCCCCGACGAATCACAGCATTCCACAGGGGAACGGCCCCCGGACGTGGAACTGCCCTCAGACCTGGTCGCCCTCATGGCGGAGAAGGAGCGGCTCCAGAAAAAGCTGGACACCCTCACCGGGCAGGCCGCGCCGGACCCGGACAATGAACGTTTCGAAAAAATGTTCCCGGTCAAGGTGCATACCAAAGAAACGCGGATCGAAGAACGCCGCCTCCGTCGCCGGGACGAACAGCTCCACCTGCTCAAACAGCGCGCCCTCGAACACAAAAATATCCGGCGCAAAGCGGTCTCTCGCGATTTTGCGCGGCAGGAAGACCTCAAGCGCGAACAACTCGCCCAACAAAAACAGGAAGAACAACGCCTCGCCCAACAGCAAGAAATTTTGGAGCACCAACAGCGGAAGGAACTGGAAAAAGCCGCCATCGCCCAGCGCTTTGTGGAACGGCAGGAGCAAGCCCAAAAAGAGTACCTCCGCCAAACCCAAACGCGTGAAACTTTCTACGAACGATGGGAAACCCTCCGCCAAAAGCAAGCCCAAAACCGGATCACCCTGCGCCGCGCGGAAGCCCGCGAAACCGAACGCCATCTCACCCAAACCACTCGCCCCAAACCGACCCCCACCTCCGCCTGGGAAGCTCGCCGCCAGCAACAATTGGCGCAAGCCCTCGCCCAATCCGCCGCCCACGCGCAGGAACAAGCCCAGGCCGAACAGGAAAGAGCCACCCGCCAACATCAACAACGCCTCGAACGGTTACAAGCCCTCCGCACCCAAAAACGTGAAGCACAATTTCAGGCAAAGCGTCTGGAGCAAAAGAAACTGGCGCGTCTGCAAACGCCCCCACCCCCACCGCCCGTCGTGAGCGAACCACAGCGAGAGCCTGCCCCACGGGAGAAAGATGTTCGGGCCACGCGCCCCCTCCAAAAACCAAAGTCCCTTCTCCGAGATCGTAAACCTGCCGAACGAACAGAGCAAACCGCGCCCGCTACCGCGCCCGCTCCACGCCCGAAAGTCGCGCCACGTCCGAAGGCCGTTCAACGCCCGAAGGCCGTTCAACGCCCGAAACCCGCGTCTCGTGTGGAACGCCCAAAGCCCCGTGCGGTTACAATAAAATCCACCTATCCCCCCACCCAACGACGTGCGCCTGCCCAAGCAAAAAAACGGGAAGAAGCCCGCAAAGCCCCCCGCAAAGACACGCACCAAACAGAGTCCCATCTCGACCGTCCCCCAACCCCACGGCAAGAAGACCCTTTTGAACACCGCCTGGAACGTTTACAAAACCTCCGCGAGGAACGGCAACAAATCGCACAGGCGCAAAAACGTCAAGAAGACCGCCAGCGCGAAGCCATCCGCCTTGCTCAACAAGAACGCCTCCAAGCCAAACGCCAGGAAGCCCGCGAACTGGAAGACCGCCTCGACCGCCAACGCCGTAAGCGGGAAGCGGAGCGGTTTTCGTAACTGCCCATCGGTCAAAGAGATGATCAGATTTTTCCTCGTATTGCGTATTTCATCCTTTGACCCAACCCACACGCAAAACGCAATACCCATTTCGACAAGGATTACCCCAACATGTCCGACAACCCCGAAGAATTCCTGACTGGTTCCCTGGATGACTATCTGTTGGCCGTCGCCGACAGCATCCATCAGGCACAACTCAAATTGAGCCGGATGCGTATCCCCGCCCAACCCGGTCAGCCTTCGATCACCTACCAACTCCCCCGGCTGGATTTTGAACTCAAAATGTCCTTTGAGGTAGCCCAAAAAACGAGCCGAGAAGGTGGGGCAGGGGGCCTGGTTTTGAACGCCCGCCCGGTGAGTGCCCAAAGTAGCGCCCGAAACTCCACTGCCGAAGCGGCCAGCATCATCAAAGGCAGTTTTATCGCCGTCCCGCTAGATGGCGGCAAACCCCCGTCTGTCATCCGCACCGCCTTGCACCGCATCTCCCCACGCGCGTTGGAAATTTCCGTCATCGTGCAATCGGCCACAGGCGAAAACCTGAGCGGGGTAGAAGTGCAATTCAACATCGATCACGACCGGAGCCGCGCCCTCAACCAATTGGAAGGGGTGACAGACCCCACCCCGGAGGGCACCGCCCCCCAACCCTATGCCCTCAAACCTGGCACCTTTCTCGCCTACGGCAAAGTGACCACCCTTCCCGATGGCCGGGCAGGCAACACCCTCACCGTCGATGCCGCCGAGGTGACCGGGGCCTATATCGTCATGATCATTGATGTGTCCGGCGAAACGCAGACCATCGTGTTTAAGGTCGAAAAGTAAACACGGGAGCAACAACGATGGCAAAAAAGCAAACCGCCCAAGTGTTAAAGTTCGATGGCACCTCCACCTACATCCGGTTGGGGCCAGCGAACTCACTGGGTTTGACCAACAACGACTTTACGATTGAAGCCTGGGTCCGGGCAGATGATCTGAGCGGGACCGACAAAACGATCATGGGCAACGATCAGGGCACGCTCAACAACGGCTTGCACCTGATTTTGCGCGACCGGCGGCCCTACTTCGGCTTTTACATGAACGATCAGGCCGGGCGCACCGAACTGGCCCCCAAACTTTGGTATCACCTCGCTTTCCGCTTTACCAAGAGCACAGGCGAACAGGCCATCTTTGTCAATGGCGTGCTGGACGCCAGCAGTGTGGGGCATGTCCCGTTTCAGGGCATAAGCGATCTGCTGATAGGGCGGTGGAATGGCGGGAATTATTTCAACGGGGCGATGACGGAGATCCGCGTGTGGAATATCGCCCGCCCGGCGCAAGCCATCCGCGCGGACATGCAAAAACGCTTGCAGGGGACCGAACCCGGCTTGATGGCCTATTACCGACTGGATACCGACGCGGGCGCGGTCGTCCCCGACAACACGCAACGGGTAGCAAACGGCTTGATGAACGGCGACCCCGCGTGGGTGGATGTCCCCCCGCCGTTCGAGTGGGCGATCAAACAGGCATTGGTCTTCGACGGGAGTCAGGATCGCCTGTCGGTTTACCCATTCAACACGTTCCCGGAAACGGAACTAACGTTTGAATGTTGGGTACGTTCCGGCAACCGCTCCAAAGCCGGAACCCTGATTTCGTATGCCAACGCGCAAACGGACGATGCGTTTCTCGTGCTTGATCTTCGCAATGTCAAACCCACGGTCAACCAGGAAGGGCAACAATCCGGGGTGGCGTTTAACGACGGCAAATGGCATCACCTGGCCGTCACCTGGCGAAGCACAACAGGCCGCATGGTTTTGTACAAAGATGGCGAAAGTGTGTACGAAGCGGAACTCTCAAAAGGGCGTCCGATTTTGAATGGAGGCAGTATCGTGTTGGGGCAAGAACAAGATGCTGTCCTTGCCCGGTTTGATCCGAGCCAGGGATTTAAGGGAGAAATGGCGGAAGTGCGCCTGTGGAACAAAGTCCGGGGCGTGACAGAACTGCGCGGCACGATGAAAACCCGCCTGGCCGGGGACGAAGACGGGTTGGTCGGATACTGGCCCCTGAACGATTTCCCCCAACTGACCGTCCGCGACCTGTCCCCCTCGAAAAAGGACCTGACCTCGAACGGGCCCCTCTGGCAGGAACCCGGCGGCCCCATCCCCTCGGACACCAACCGTTTTGTCACCCTCGACGGGGTGGACGATTTTCTCACCGTGCCCCCGGCGGAGTGGTTCGAGGGCGATTTTACGGTGGAAAGTTGGGTGTACCTCCGCAAGATCGGGAATTGGGTGCGCCTGATGGATTTTGGCAACGGCCCGGGGCAGGATAATGTGCTGATCGCCCTCTCGCGCGGGACCACTGGCTTGCTCGGTCTGCATGTTTACAATTCCACGGGGGGCGGGGCGCGGGTAGATACCAGCGTGCCCATGCCGGTCCAGCGGTGGGCGCATTTCGCGGCGACGTTTAAGGGCGATACCGTCGCCTTGTATTTGAATGGGCAGGAGGTTTTCCGCCAGGGCGGCTTTGTTCCGCCCATCAAAATTCAGCGCCGCCTCAACTATATTGGCCGCAGTCATTGGGCGGCGGATGCGTTGGCCAATGCCATGCTTGCCGAATTCCGTATCTGGCGACGGGCGCGCACCCGCGAGGAGATTCTTAATGACCGGGATCGCCGCCTGACCGGGACCGAACCGGATTTAGTCGGATGTTGGCATCTGGACGATGGCAAAAGTTCAACCGCCCGCAACGCCGTCAACAAAGACTTCGATGCCACCCTAAACGGAGCCACCTGGGAAAAACCGGACGCGGCGGTCCCCTCGGACAGTGGCCGTGTCCTAACCCTCGACGGGGTGGACGATTACGTCAGCGTGGTGATCGACCTACCCGAAACCGAAGTCACCCACGAACTCTGGTTCCGCACGTCCGACCCCGAAGCAGGCATTTTTAGCGTGACCGATCAGGATTTGGGTGTGGGGGGGCATGATCGCCACCTGTTTTTGCGAGGCGGAAATTTGTTCGCCCGCCTTTGGAACCACGAGGTGATTGGCACGTCCGGCTTGACCCTGGCCGATACCCAGTGGCACCATATCGCGCATGTGTTTGGCAATTCTGCAGGGGGGCAACGGCTGTACGTGGATGGCCGGTTGGTCGCGAGTGGCAACAAACCAGCTTCAGATTTTGTCTGGCAAAAGCGCATTAACTTTGGTTTTTCGCCCGATGCCGCGCATCCGTATTTCAAAGGCCAGCTTTGCGAAGTCCGTGTTTGGAATCGCACCCGTTCGGTGGAAGAGATTCAAGCCGCGATGTTCAAACAACTTCCCGGTCACACGCCCAACCTGATCGGGTACTGGCGGCTGGACGAGACCCAGGGTTCCCTCGCCA
This sequence comes from Anaerolineales bacterium, assembly GCA_013359445.1. Classification (GTDB taxonomy): domain Bacteria; phylum Chloroflexota; class Anaerolineae; order Anaerolineales; family JABWBV01; genus JABWBV01. The sequence goes on from JABWBV010000240.1 coordinate 5,328, forward strand.
AAGACACCAGCGAATTTGAGCGGGACGGCGTGCTCAGTGGCCCAGCGTGGCAAGCGATTGACCTCCCCATCCCCACCACCACGAACAAAGTACTGATGCTGGACGGGGCAGATGATTTTTCGCAGGTGGACACGTTCCGGTGGGAAAACCGTGGCCCGGTCACGGTGGAATTTTGGGCGAAGGTCAACGAAATTGACGTTCAACCACCCACCGCGAGTGGCAACTTCTTCAGCGTGGGCAAACAGGACGGCTCGAATCGATTCCTCGCCCATGTCCCCTGGGGCGATCAAAACCTGATCTGGGATTACGGCAATTACGCGGGGGCGGGACGGGTGTCGGTCAATTACGCCCCCTACATTGATAACTGGACCCACGTCGCCCTCGTTTCACAAGGGGCAAACGGCAACTTCATGGGCATATACCTGAACGGGCGGCTAGTCGCGGCCACCAATCGGTCAGACGCCCCGCAAGTGAACCTGCGCGGGGTGTGGATTGGGCAGGGGCCGCACGGGTCGCAAAAAGGGCAGGTAGCGGATTTCCGCATCTGGAATTTCATGCGCTCGCAAGCGGAAATCCGCGCGACCATGTACACCCGGTTGAACGGCACGGAACCCGGCCTGGTGGGGTACTGGCCCCTGGACGGCAACGGCCAAGACGGTCTCGGTCTACGCCCCGGCACGCTGAACGCTGGCGCATGGGATAAGCTCGACGCCCCCATCCAACCGACCCTTGCCGATGTCCTGACTCCCCTGCAAACCGCCACCTTCGACGGCGCAGGCGATTACATCTCCGTGCCCAATGCCGATGTCCTCAACATGTCGCAAACCCTCACCGTGGAGGCGTGGGTAAAGCCAACCAACAACAAACCTGAAGTGCCCATGAGTCCCGTTGTCGCCAAACACGGCGAAGCGACGGGCTGGGATTTGCGATGCGGGGGGGGCAAAGCCGAATTTATGGTCACGATCAATCGGATGCATTACCAGGCAATGGCGGATCAGGTAGACCTGGGGCAATGGACGCATGTCGTCGGCGTATACAACGGACAGGCCATTCAACTGTACCTCAACGGGGTCCTGAAAGCCTCCACCCCAATCACAGGCCCGATCACCCCCTATTTTGGCGATCTCAACATTGGCCGCAACTCCCGCTGGACAGACCGTCTCTTCGCTGGACAGATTGCCGAACTGCGTGTGTGGAATACCCCGCGCTCACTCGCCGAAATCCACACCTTCATGCTCCGCCGGTTGAACGGCGATGAAACTGGCCTGGTCGCGTATTGGAAACTGAACGACGGAAACGTGGAGCGTGCAGAAGATAGCTCCAAGAACAAATTGGTCGGTATCCAACACGGGGTGGACTGGACGCCCTCCGAACTCCCCCTGGCGATCATCACGGTAGAACAAGAAGTCCAAATCAACCTGGATGCCGAACTGAAGAAAATCCGGCTCGAACGGGATGACCTGCGCCAGCAATTGGAAAATACCCAAGCCCAGCTCGAAGCCCTGACCCAACAAGCCCGCGCCCTCGAACAGGCTCTCGAAGCCACCCGCGCCGCCCAAACCCAAGAATTGACCCAGTTACAGGAAGAACAACGCCGAAAAATTGCGGAGTTGGAGCAACAGCACACCGAGCGTTTGGATAGCCTGAGCGCAGATGGCCCGGTCACCCTCACCAACCTGATCAAAAACGCCAACGATCAGATCACCCGCGCCCGCGAAGAACTGCTCAAACAGGGCGGCAACTACCGCCTGGGGCGGGTGACGATGGAGCTAAAAATGCTCCCGACCGCGGCGGGCACCTCCATGATCTTCCCCAAACCCGAAGAAATGGGCACCATCCCCGAACTCAGTTCGGTCAATCTCGATTTTGCCCCCAAAGAAGTTGCCGAAACCCCGCGCGACCTGGGCGTAGAAGTCCCCGACGTGAAGGGCTACACCGAACTGCTGGCGCAACGCAAACTGCGCGAGGCCGGTTTCGTGATGGAGGTGATCTACCAGGCCGTCACGGTGGAAGAGGGCAAACCCAGCATGGAAGATCGCGTCGTCAATCAAACGCCCAAACCCAAAGAGCGCGCCCAACCGTTTAGCACGATTACGGTATTTATTGGAAAGAAAAGCTAACAAGGACCCCCTATGCCCAATTTGAACTCCCCAAACGATATCGCCGATACCCTCTCCGCCCCATTGGGCGATCTGATTGCCGCGGTCGGGCGCGGAGTCGCCGAAGCCCAACAAGCGCTGGATGAGGCGACGTTGGAAACTTTCAAAAAAATCTATAACACCAAAAACCGCAGTCTGCTGGCGGAGTTAGGCTACCAACCAACCTGGTACAAAATCCCGGAAGTGAACGCGGAAATTTCCATCTCCCTGTCTATCAGCGGCACGGAATCCCTGACCGCCTCCGGGCCGGGGGCCGCGACCCAAGAGGGGCAATCCGCCATCAAGTTATACGCCACCCCCATCGACGCAAATTACACCAACAAATACGACTATAACTTCCAGGCCGCCAGCACCATTCGGTTCAAAATTGTCCCTGTCCCCCCCTCACCCCAGGCCGCAAACCTGAAAGTCGCCCCGGATGTGCTCGGCCAACCGTACAGCGAGGTCAAAAAATTGCTCGCCGATCTGGAAATCCCCTACCTCCTGGCCCCCGGTTCCACCGAACCCATCGGCTACGACCCCAAAGTGATCGTCAGCGATCCCAAAGCCGGCGAAATCCTGACGGGTGGGCAGACGATTAAATTGTCGTTGTCTGCATCTTGATAGTTTTTAAATGAACGAGAAGTCCCCCGCACATCCTTTTTTCGGGGCTTTTCCTGAATGTTTCGGAGTAACGTATGGCATCTATTGGACAGGAATTACTCGACGTTCCCATTGACGATATGATCCGCTCCATGGCGGAAGGGATCGCAGACGCCCAATACCGGTTGGACCGCACCAGCATCCAAATCGCCCAAATGATGAGCGGCGTCAACGAGGAGGATCGGGTCTTTTTCGGTAAGCGCAAATATTCTCTGCTGGAATTGGGATTCACCCCCACGTTTTATCAGTTTGTGGACACCCTGATCGAGGTCAAAATTTCTATCTCGATGAAAAGCACCTCGGAATATTCCACCACCGCCGGAAGATCGGTCAAAATCAGCGCGTACAGTGCCTCCGTCAACGCCTCCTACGCCAACAAATACTCCTACAGTGTGGAAGGATCCAGCCTCCTCCGCACCAAACTCGTCCCCGTCCCCCCACCCAGCATCTTGGAAGAACGCATCCGCGCCCTAATCGAAGAAGAAGCGAAAATCCAGAATTCAGCGGGCGGCAACATCACTTAGCTCGTAGTAACCACTTCAGTCGTTTTTCCCCATGCCCGACACCTCCCTCCAAGAACTCAGCGACGTCCCCGTAGGGGACATGGTTCAGGCCATGGCCGCAGGGATCGCCCAGGCCCAGTTTGAGCTGGACATGATGAGCACGCGCATCGCCGAAATGCTCGCGGGCGCATATCAGGACGAGGAGAATCCGGGCAAACTCATTGACGCTCGCGTCGATTTCGGCGGCGAACAACTCTCCCTCATGGAATTGGGCTTTACCCCCACGTTTTACCAGTTCATCGAAACGGTGATCGAGGTGAAAGTGTCCGTCAGCACCAGCCGGGAGTCCTCTTCCGAGCGAACGGAATCTTCCAGCACCACCACTTCCGAAACCAAACGGCGCGGCTTTTTGGGCCTGGGCGGGTCCACCACCACCACCCGCACCTCCAGTGTCAGTGCCCGGTACGCCTCCCGATTTCAGTACAGCGCAGAAGGTGCCAGCCTCATCCGCACCAAACTCGTGCCCGTTCCCCCTCCCACCGTTTTGCAAGAACGCATGTTGGAATTGGCACAAGATCTTTAGGGCCGTTTTCCTGGCCCAATCTATTTTCGTGATCATTTTCAAAGGAAACCCTCATGGCCGACGAAACTATTGGACAAGATTTGATGAACATCCCCCTCGGAGACATGGTGCGTTCCATCGCCATGGCCATTGCCGACGCCCAATTTCAACTGGACAAATCCAGCATCATCATGGCGGAATTTATGAGCGGTGAACGCGTCTTGCGCGACCTCAATACGGGGGACTTGATTGACGGTGAAGGCCGCCCCACCAAAACCCCCGTTACCCTCGATTCGCGGGTTTATTTTGGCTACACGTTTAAGGCCAACGGAGAACGGGAAGCCCAACGGTTAAGCATGTTGGAACTGGGTTTCGTCCCGAACTTCTACCAGTTCGTAGACACGATCATCGAAATCAAACTGGCCCTCCGCATCAACAAATCCAAAGGCCCCGGCGGCGCGCCCATGCTCACCTCCACCCCTGTCGATGCCACCTACGCCTCCGCTTACAATTACAGCGCGGAATTTGCCGCAGTATTCA
>JABWBV010000241.1 GCA_013359445.1 Anaerolineales bacterium
GAATACCGTCCACGCCGAATATCTGTACCCCGACTTTAACGGAGTCGATTGGACAGCAGTCGGGGACGAGTACCGCGCCCGTATCGAAGCGGGGATGACCGCCGAAGACTTTTATCTCGCGATGAACGAGATGATTGGCCGCCTGGGGGATGACCATTCCGCCTTTCTCTCCCCCGAACAGGTCGCCACGGAAGAGGCCGAACTCGCAGGGAATCTGGACTACGCGGGCATTGGCATTTACTCCCAAATCACCCGCGCCGGGGATGCGATGGTGATTTTGCTCGTCTTCCCCAACAGTCCGGCAGAAGAAGCCGGGTTGAAGTCCCACGACGTGATCTTGACCGTCGATGGGATTCCGATTGTGGACGAAAACGGCTTTTTGCGGGAGATCATCCGCGGCCCGGAGGGGACCGATGTGACGCTCGTGGTGCGCTCCCCCGGCGAGGCCCCGCGCGAAATGACCCTCACGCGCCGCCGGATTTCGGGCGCGGTGCCCATTCTCTCGCACGTGATCACCACCCCCGCAGGGAAACGGATCGGCTACCTCCTCATCCCCACCTTTTCCGACGGGACGATTGCCGATCAGGTGGGGGCCGCCCTCACCGAAATGTCCCTCACCGCCCCCCTGGATGGGATCATTTTGGATAACCGGATCAACGAAGGGGGGGTGGATACCATGCTCAAAAATACGTTGGCTTTTTTTATGGGAGGCCCGGCAGGGTTCTTCATTAGCCGAAACGACGAACGCTCGCTTGAAATTCGTGCGAACCCGGTGGGCAACTCCCAAACCGTGCCCCTGGTGGTGATGGTCGGGCCGGATACGGTCAGTTATGGGGAGGTGTTTTCGGGGGTGCTCAAAGACGTGGGGCGCGCGTATGTGATCGGGGAGACAACCGATGGCAACGTGGAAACCCTGTGGGGGTACGACTTCGACGATGGGTCCCGCGCCTGGATCGCGCACGATTCCTTCCGCCCGTTCCAGCATCCCGACGAGAATTGGGAAGAGACCGGCATCGTGCCCGATTTGTCCATTCCGGTCAATTGGGAAGAGGTGTCGTTTGAAACCGACCCCGCGATTCAAGCGGCGGTGGAATATTTGGATACCCAGCCGTGATCCCGTTCGTAGTGAGGCACGCCAGTGCCGAGGTCCGGCACTAACGTGCCTCATTACAAACTTAAAAACTCTTCTTCTGTTATGACGCGGTGTGTTATACTTGCCGCATCCTTAGTTTCTCTTAATCTACTTCGACCACGGAGGCCCCTATGCTCACCCTCATCGAAAAAATTCTTTTTGCACTCGCTGTCTTTGCCTCGATTTACGCGGCCTGGAAAGCCTATGATCGCCTGGTGAAGATCATCTCACGCGGGCATGGCAAACCGGATTGGAAAGTCGCCCAAAAACGTCTGGTGGAAGTGTTGGTCAAAACCGTGGCTCTTACGCCGACGTGGCGCATTCGGCTTGGCCCCAGTATTTTGCACGCAATGGTCGCGTGGGGGTTCATGTATTTTCTGCTCGTCAACATGGGCGATGTGTACCAGGGTTACTTTGGCGGGAAATTCCTGGGGGATAACGTGATCGGGAATCTGTACCGCTTGGGGGCGGATATTCTAAGCGTCTCGGTTTTGGTGGGGATGGCGGCTTTGCTGATCCGCCGCGGGGTGTTCAAGGCCCCGGAATTGACCACCCGCGACACGACTCTGCTCCACCCGAAAGCGCGGATGGGCATCAAGCGGGACTCCCTCATCGTGGGGACGTTTATCCTGTTCCACATCGGGTTCCGTTTCCTCGGCACGTCGTTTGAAATCGCACAGGAAGGACACTTCGATGCGTGGCAACCGTTCGCCTCGATGGTCAGTGGCCTGTGGGCAGGGTGGAGCGAAGGCGCGCTGACTGGGGCGGTTCACGTTTCGTTTTGGATGGCGCTGGGGCTGATCTTGGTCTTTGTCCCCTATTTTCCGTACAGCAAACACATTCACCTGTTTTTTGCCCCGCTCAATTTCCTGCTCAAACCCGAACGCCGCTCCCCCGGACAGCTTTCGTACATCAACTTTGAAGATGACAAAATCGAACAGTTTGGGGCGACGAAGTTGGAACACCTGGGGTACGAACAATTGATGGACGCGTATGCGTGTATCATGTGCAACCGTTGTCAACAGGTCTGCCCGGCCTACAACACGGGCAAAGTGCTGTCCCCCGCGGCGTTGGAGATCAACAAACGGTATTTCATCAACCAGGAAGGGACGCGGATCGCGAACGGGGAAGAAAGCTCCCAAACCCTGCTTGAATTTGCCATCACTCCCGAAGCGGTGTGGGCGTGTACCGCGTGTGGCGCGTGTACGGACATTTGCCCGGTCGGCAACGAGCCGATGCGCGATATTTTGGAAATCCGCCGTTCACTCGTGCTGATGGACAACGAATTCCCCACCCAATTGCAAAACGCCTACAAAGGCATGGAACGCAACGTCAACCCGTGGAACGTCTCCCCCGCCGAACGGATGAAGTGGTCGGACGGGTTGGAAGTCCCCACCTTTGAGGAGAACCCCGAAGCGGAAATCCTGTGGTGGGTGGGGTGCGCCGCCGCGACCGATTCCCGTGCCCAGAAAACCGCCCGCGCCTTCGCCGAAATCCTGAACAAAGCGGGCGTCAACTTCGCCGTGTTGGGCGAGGGCGAACAATGCACGGGGGATTCCGCCCGCCGTTCCGGGGCCGAGCATATTTTCTTTGAACTCGCCACCGCCAACGTCGAAATCCTGAACGAAGTCACCTCCAACGGGGGGCCAAAACGGATCGTGGCGAACTGCCCGCATTGTCTGCACACACTCATGAACGAATATCCCGCGTTCGGTGGCAACTATGAAGTGCTTCACCACACACAACTGATCAACGAACTGGTCGGCGCAGGTAAACTAAAACTCGACGCCCAAAAGATGATGGAAAAAGTCACCTTCCACGACCCCTGCTACCTCGGACGCCAAAACGGGATCGTGGACGCCCCGCGCATCACCCTGGAAAAAATCGGGATGACGCAAGTGGAAATGCCCCGGCGCGGTGCGCAGTCATTCTGCTGTGGCGCGGGTGGTGGACAAATCTGGAAGGAAGAGGAACATGGCACCGCGGCGGTCAACGAGACCCGGTTCAAAGAAGCGCAAGCCACCGGTGCAGGCACCCTCGCCGTTGGTTGCCCCTTCTGCATGACGATGATGACGGACGCGGCGAAGGGGGCGAACTCCGAGATGCAGGTGAAGGATGTCGCGGAGTTGGTGTTGGAGGCAATGAAGTAGGGGGGAGTAGTGAGTATTGAGTGGAACTGGCGGTGTTCAACACCGCCAGTTTTTTTATCCCAATTCACTATCTTTTTCCCTCCAACCGGATATTAACTTGTAGAGAATTCTCCCATTCGGTTTCCGTAGTCTAGCCCCTTGTGGGCGCCCCAGACGGGGACGTCGGTTCTGCGAACCACAGCCCCTAGCTTACCGACCGAAACCCTTTCCCTGCATGGAAGACCGCCCCCTCATTTCCCACCTTCAACGAGGTACCTCGATGTACATTCCTGGCCAAAAAGTGACCCTTCGCCCCACGACCCGCCCAGACTTACCCCTACTCCTGACCTTGTGGAACGACGGGCGGGTGATGCGCTGGGTGGGGTTCCCCGACGGGCTGGGGTATGACCTCGCCCGGATGAATGCGTGGTATGACCGGCTTCAAACGCAACCGCACCGCCATCATTTTATGGTCGAGCATCCCACCCTCGGCTTTTGCGGGGAAACGTACTATTCTGCGGACTTCACCCACCACCGCGCGGGGTTGGACATCAAACTGATCCCGGGAGTACAAGGGCGAGGGCTTGCCACTGATGCCCTCAACACGTTGATCGCCCACATCTTCGCCGTCGAGCCGGAGATTCACACAGTGTGGACGGAACCGTCTGCGGTCAATGCGGCGGCGCGGGCGTTGTACACCCGGTGCGGGTTGGCGCCCAAACCCCGTCCGGCAGAGTTGGGGGAGGGCGAAGCGTATTGGGAGCGAAAACGAGCCTAAGCCCCTTTGGGAGTGTCCCGTTGGGGGCTTTTTTTATTTCCCCCCCATTTCCCTGTATAATTTCCCCGAAACCCCATCCCTCACCCCAAGGAGACTCTTTTATGAAAATCGCATACGTTTTTGCCCTGCCCCGCTCAGCCAGCTACAAACTCGGCCAAATGATCCTGCCCCAACTCGAAGCCGGAACCCACGGCGTGGACGTGGTCGGCATGTTCTTCTTCGACGACAACACCTTCGTCCTCCGCCAAGGCGACCCCCTCGGGGAACGGCTCGCTAAAGTCGCCCAGGAAAAAGGCATCCTCCTCATGATGTGCGACATGTGCGCTCTCGAACGCGGCCTGGCCGAAGGCGAACCTCGCTGGTGTGGCCCCGATGGCAAAGGTCGTACCGAACCCGGCGAAGTCCACACTGTCAACACCGTCGCGGGCGTCGCCGTCGGCTGTTTCCCCGATCTCTACGCCGCCCTCGCGGGCAACCCCCCCGATCAGGTCATCACCCTGTAAACGCCAATCTCCAACTTTGGAAGTCTCAGAAAACGTCTGAAAACTATCCGGCCAAACCCTAAAGGTTTTCCCCACCAGGAAAATCGCCCTGAAAAGCTCCGTTTCTCATCAGGAAACGTGCCCTAAAAGGACAAAAAACCTTTAGGGTTTGGGTTTTCAGACAGTCTCTCAGGCACTATCCAAACAGGATCGCCTGAGACTTCCGAAGAAATACCCGCCCCATGCACCTCCTTACCCCCCGCCTCACCTTCCACCCCTTCACCTCCGAGGATGCTCCATTCATCCTCACCTTGCTCAATACCCGTGGCTTCCTCCAATTCATCGGCGACCGGGGTGTCCGCACGCTCGAAGATGCCCGTCAATATCTCCAAAACGGCCCGATGACGAGTTATCGCCAACACGGCTTTGGCCTGTACCGCACCGATCTCACCGAGACCCAAACCCCCATCGGCATGTGTGGCCTGATCAAACGAGACGGGCTGGATGATGTGGACCTTGGCTATGCCTTTCTGCCCGCCTACGAGGGGCAGGGTTACGCCACCGAAGCCGCCTCCGCCATGATGACCCATGCCCAACAACTAGGCATCCCCCGCGTCGTGGCGATTACCGCACCTGACAACGAACGCTCCATCCGCGTGCTCGAAAAAATCGGCCTGCGTTTTGAAAAAATGATTACCCTGCCCAATAGCGGGGAAAGCAAACTCTTTACCCCCCTCAAACCCCTATGATCAAAAGACTGCTCTTCCTCCTCCTCCTTGCCCTCGCCGCCTGTAACGCTCCCACTCCAACTCCCACTCTAACTCTAACTCCCACTCCCACACGAACTCAACCTCCCCCCCTCCCCCAAATCACCTCTCACACCCTTGACCGCGCCACGCTGGGGCGTTACGAAGCCCTGGAATTCACCCTCGCCCTGGACGCGGAATACACCAACCCCTTCGACGCCCGCGAAGTTACCCTCGACGGCACCTTCACCGCGCCGAACGGGGAGACGATGATCGTGCCCGGTTTTTGGGATGCGAAATCGGCCTGGCGTTTGCGGTTCACCCCGTGGGCAGAGGGGGAATGGCACTACGCCCTGACCGTCACCGATCCGCGCGGAATCAGTGCCCCCGCGGAAGGTGCGTTCACCGTCACCCCGTCGGAGTTGCACGGGTGGTTGCTCCCCGGCAATCAGGTGGACCCCGCGTATTCCGCCCACTATCTCGCCCACCACGATGGCACACCGTTTTATGGTGTGGGACACGGCGAGGCCCTCAACATCCTCAACGATGGATTTGACGCCGAAGACGGCGTGCGTTTGTTCGACAACATGAAAGCGGCGGGCGAAAACTACACCGTCTGGTGGCCGTTTTACACCAACTCCCCCGTCAACGGCGGCTTCGACAAATATAACGTCGGCAACGTCGGCCTGATCGACACCATCGTCCGCGACGCCGAAAAAGAAGGCATCTACCTCGTCTTTACCCTGTGGGATCACCCCAACCTGCGGGATGAGACCCACGCTTGGGCCGATGGCAAATGGAGCGCCAACGGGTTCAGCAAACTGGTGGACCTCCCCGGCTTTTTCACCGACCCCGAAGCGTGGGCGTGGCAGGAAAACCTCTATCGGTACACCATTGCCCGATGGGGATACAGCCCCGCCATCGCCAGTTGGATGACCGTCTCCGAAATCAACGGCACAAACGCCTACGATCAGCTCAACCCCTGGCACGAAAAGGTCAACGCCTACTTTCAGACGCACGACCCCTATCGCCACCCCACCACCGCCAGCATGTCCGGCGATATAGACTGGCCCGAAGGGTTCGCGGTGATGGATATTCCGCAGGTACATCTGTACGGATTTGACATCAAACTGGGCGCGGTACGGGCCGCGGCCACCACCGCAGATTGGACCACGCGGATGTTCGCCGGGTACGAAAAACCCAACTGGGTGGGCGAATTCGGCATCGGCGGCGACGGTCTGTACCCCGAACTTTTGCACAACGCCATCTGGGCCGCCCTTGCCAGCGGCGCGGCCATGACCCCGGCGGAGTGGAACGGTGGCGGCTTTTGGAGCTATATGACCCCGGACATGTACGCCGACATTCAGCGGTTTTCCCAATTCGTTGCCGATCTGCCGCTCGTGCAGTGGAATCCCGCCCCGGTCGCGTTGACCGCCAGCGATCCGCAAGTCCGCGGGTGGGGCATGGCGGGGACTGAGGGCGGTGTCCTCTGGGTACAGGATTTTTCGCTGGAAGACCAACCGATTGAAGAAGTCCGCGCCAACGTCACCCTCCGCACAGGCGTGACCCTCGAAATCTCCGGCCTCCCCGCGGGGGCCTACACCCTCACGCCTTACGACCCCTGGCAGGGCACCTTCCTCCCCGCATTTGACATCACCTGCGCCGACACTTGCTCCCTCCCCCTCCCCGATTTTCAGTCCGACCTGGCGTTGAAACTGGTCAAAAAGTAGGGCATAAACGTTTAGATATATTTGGAGCGTTTCCTTTCTATGTCTGATCAGCTATTGGAAAATCTATAAACCTTTTGCAAACCTTCTCCATCAAAAAGTGTTATCCTATACGTGTAACAATTGAGCAATTCTTCACGCTCGAAGAGGTAAAAATCAAAAAAAAGATGGCGGGGGGATGACCATTCCCCCGCCATCTTTTTTTTGGGAAAGTTCAACGCAAACGGAACACGCCCATATTTTTTTATCAGAATTTTCTGCGCCGCGATTAAGCGGATAGGATTGGAGGCTATGATGCTTGCCCATGAAGAATTCTATAAAGACCTGATTGATCATTTATTTGATGGGGTTTATTTTGTGGATCGTAACCGGACGATCACCTATTGGAATAAGGGGGCGGAACGCATTACCGGGTATCAGGCCGGGGAAGTCATCGGCCACTCTTGCCGGGACAACTTGCTCAATCATGTGTCAGCCAATGGGGTTTTGCTTTGCTTGAGCAACTGTCCTCTCTCGGCTTGCATGGAGGATGGAAAACCTCGCGAGGCCGAGGTGTATTTGCACCATGCCAAAGGGTATCGCGTGCCCGTGCGGGTGCGGGCCGCGCCCCTGCGCGATGCAAACGGGGAAATCATCGGCGCGGTTGAGACGTTTAATAACAATACCAACACGGTTAACCTGCGCCATCAGCTTCGGGAACTTCGGCGGACTTCCCAAAAAGACGTCCTCACAGGGGTTGGGAACCGAGCCTTTCTTGAAGGGCGTCTTCGCGCCGCCATCGCAGAATTTGAGCACAAACAGGCCCCCGTCGGCCTGATCTTTATCGATATTGATCATTTCAAAGAATTTAACGACACCTACGGCCATGAACTGGGCGATAAAGTCCTGCAAATGGTGGCGGCAACGTTAAGCTATAACATTCGTGCCACCGATGCCGTGGGACGTTGGGGAGGCGAAGAGTTTTTGGTGCTTCTCTATGATATCGAAACCGAAAACACCCTGGACTGTACCGCCGAAAAACTACGGACAATGGTCGCCTGTTCAGGCCTGGATTGGCAAAAAGCCCCCTTGCAGGTCACGATTTCCTGCGGGGCCACCATGCTCCAGCCCACCGACACCCCCGAATCCTTCGTCCGGCGTGCAGACCTGTTGATGTATAAAAGCAAACAAGCTGGGCGCAACCGCGTGACGGTGGGGTAGCGGGATGTGCATCTGTTTATTTTTGCCTGCGACGGATGAAACTTAACGGTGCGATCGGTTGGAGTGGGGGATTACGCGTGGGAATATCTAACTACACTGGCGAAAGTAGGACACTCCAAAAAAAAGGTATAACATGCTAACTTCAGAAGACCTCTTGAGTGCGTATGCGGCAGGGGCGCGCGCCTTTCCTGGCGTCGATCTTCACGAGGTCGATTTAAGCCTGGCCCATTTATCCGGGATCGATTTGCAAGGGGCCAACCTGCATGGCGCAAATTTCAGCGGTGCGATTTTGAAAGGCGCAAATCTGACGAACGCCGATTGTTCGGGTGCCAATTTCAGTTTTGCGGATTTACATAGTGCAAACCTCACCGAGACGAACTTTACCGGTGCCAATTTGTCCCTGGCTATCCTGATCCGTACCCGTTTCCGTAAGACGATCTTGCCCGATGGCACGGTACGGTAATTGGGTATTGAACATCTATTTGCGTATCCTTTTTCGGAAACTCCCGCGTTTGTAGTGACGACTTCAGTCGTTGTCTTGAGCGGTTGAAACCGCCACTACGAAAACCAGTAGTTGCCCATTTTTGGGAAATTCAATATTCGATGTAACTACTCAGGCCAGACCCTAAAGGTTTCGTTTGCAAGAGACGATCATGTAAAAAGGTGCGCCATTTACAAATTAGTTCCCGAACTCATCGAGAAAAAGGGTCTGAGCAGTTAAATTCGATTCATGCAAGGAAAAAATGAACAAAAAACTTATCTTATTTCTCACTTTGGTAATCCTCTTTGCCTTTGCGCTGTTGGGCTGTGGTGGCGAAGACATGGTCGATGAGGAAGGTTTTGAGGAGCCTCCGGCAGAAGAAGTCGTCGAGGCCCCCGCCGATCTCCCTGCGGAGACCGAAGAAGAAACCGCCCCTGAAACCGCCACCGGCTCGACGAACCCGGATGGAATGTATGTTCACCCCTCCGGTCTCTTTTCCCTGGCGAACCTGGGGGACCTCGTGGATGAAGGCGCTGACTCCGCCCTGTTTGCGGGGGAGGGCCAGCAAATATTCGCCTTCTACCTTGAAAATCAGGGTGACGTGGACGAAAACGCCCTCGAAGACCTGGGCAATTTTCTGCTGACAGAGGTCCTGACCTCGGTCGGGTTGGTAGACGATTTTGTCTTGTACCCCGACGACATGGGGGCGTTTGGGAACGGGTATCTGCTCCCCTTCGATTTTTCATCGGCGGGATATGCCGAGGGGCAGGGTGAACTCTACGTCCAATCGGATGGGAGGACGGTTTACGTTCTCGCTCTGCTGGCGGAAAGTTACGATGCCGTTTCGACGGACTGGATCGCGGTGGTCGAAAGTCTAATGGTGGGGGATAGCGTTGCCGCCACGACCGGGGACGACACCCCCTCTTCAACCGGGGACGAATCGCCCGCGGGGGGCGACACGACCGCACCCGCGGACCTCGGCGCGGCGGACAGCGGTTTCCGGCCCACGGTCAATGGATTCAGTTTTGAAAACTACGGCAACGATGCCGTTTCTGCAAACCTCACCCCGGCCGAAGTCCAACGGATGTTTGGCGATCAGGTTTGCGCCAGTTTGAACGGTGGAACCTGTACCCTCACCCCTCCGGCCAAACAGTGGATGGAACAAATCAACAGTTACATGGATGGCGGCCATTGTGAAGGGATGGCGGCCCTGAGTTTGTTGATGTATTCGGGCGAGGTGAGTCCGCAAACCTTTGGCGGGGAGGTCGCTTACGATTTAGGATTGGACAACGAAGACCTCCAAAGGGAGATCGCCTATTGGTGGACCACGCAATCGGTCTTCCCTGCGGCCAGTTTTCGCATCAACGAATCGCCCAATGCGGTGGTCGATCAGTTAATCAGCACCTACAGCGACCCTGCTTCGACAGACACGTGGACCATTGGCATCTATCAATGGGATATGTCGGGCGGCCATGCGATTACGCCGTTCGCGGTAGAGGATCAGGGGGGTGGCATCGTGCATATTCTGGTGTACGATAACAACTTCCCCGGCGAAACCCGGAATGTGATCGTGGATCGGAATCAGAACACCTGGCAATACCAGGCCTCCACCAATCCCAACGAACCTTCCGAGTTGTACGAAGGCGACGCCAATTCGCAAACCCTGGAGATCATCCCCACCTCGAATCGGCTGGGCTTGCAGGATTGTGAGTTTTGTAGCAGTAGCGCCGGGGGCGGGGGGCTTGCGATGCAGGCGCTGGGGTACAATCAGATTTGGCTGGAAGGTGGCGCCGATCTCCTGCTCACCGATGGCGAGGGGAACCGGACGGGGTTTGTGAATGGTGAATTTATCAATGAAATCCCCGGCGCGAAGACCGAGGAGTACAAATTCCTGGGGATAGATGTGTGGGATGTGGACAAAGAACCGGTTTACCTGATCCCGTTGGGTCTGCCCTTCTCGATCCTGGTAGACGCCAGTCGCGTGACCGAAGGCGTCACGTCCACCGTCTCGATGATCGGGCCGGGGTACACGCTCGTGGTCGAAGACCTGTATCTCGATCCGGGGACGACCGATGTGATCGGCGTGTCACCCGATGGGCGTCAATTGACCTACAGCACCGAGTACAACGATGCCCCCGATATGATTTTTGGGATTGAACGCCCCGAAGCGGATTACGAGTTTATCGTTGCCGCGCTGGATATCGAATCGGGCGCAGAATTCCTGATCAACCTCGATGTGGAAAATGGCCTATTGAGCATCAACACGGACAACACCACCGAATATGGCATCTACGAAATCGTGATGTACCGCATTGACGACGAAGGCGAGGTCGTTTTCCAAAACAACGACATTTATCTCGAACCCGGCGATACCACCTACCTCAAATATCTCGAATGGGCGGGGCCGGGCACCAGCCTCTTCATCGATATTGACTACGGAAGCGATGGCTCGGTGGACGAAACCATTGAATTGGTGGATGAGTATCTCGAGGAATAAAGCTTCACAAGTCGATGCCCTATGAAAAAAGGTCTCCGGAATACACCTCGGAGACCTTTTTGGATCATGTGGATTCTCCGTCTAACGGTATAATGTCTCCCCACTTAAATTATCCGTTGGGGCTTTCTCTGCGCGGCGAAGAAATTCCCCCTCCTAACTTCACTCCCTTTGCGTCTATCGCGGAAAAAAATATGACTACATTCATTGATCAAGCTCAAATACACGTCGCGTCTGGCAAAGGCGGCGACGGCATGATTCACTTTCGCCGGGAAAAATACGTGCCTCGCGGCGGCCCGGATGGGGGAGACGGCGGCAATGGCGGCGATGTCATACTCGAAGTGAGTCCTGACCTCAACACGCTTTTCTTCTTCCAACACCAACGCAAGTTCCGGGCCAACGATGGGGGGAACGGTGGCACGTCCAACAAAACCGGGAAATCCGCCGATGATCTGGTGATTCTCGTCCCCCCTGGCACGGTGATCTTCGACGACCGTACGGGCGAACTGCTCGGCGATCTCACCGACCCCGGCCAGCGGCTCGTGGTTTGCGCGGGGGGGCGCGGTGGACGGGGCAACCCCCACTTCAAATCCTCCCGCAACCAGGCCCCGCACGTCGCCGATAAAGGCAACCCCGGAGAAGAGAAAACCCTGCGTCTGGAACTCAAACTGATCGCGGACATCGGCATTGTCGGCGTCCCCAACGCGGGCAAATCCACCTTCCTCGCCGCCGTGACAAACGCCAAACCCAAAATCGCCGATTACCCCTTCACCACCCTCTCGCCCAATCTGGGCGTCGCCGTCCCCGACGACGACACCACCCTCGTCCTCGCGGACATCCCCGGCCTGATCGAAGGGGCACACATGGGCGTGGGGCTGGGACACGACTTTTTGCGCCACATCCAACGCACCCGCGTCATCATTCACCTGCTCGATGGCCTGTCCGAAGACCCGCTCGCCGACTTCGCCCAAATCAACACCGAACTCTCCCTCTTTGACCCTGCCCTGGCCCAAAAGGCGCAAGTCGTGGCCTTCAATAAAATGGATATTCCCGAGGCGCAGGCGCGTTGGCCGGAAGTTGAAAAACAACTGAAAGAACACGGCTACCTCACCCCCTTCGCCATCTCTGCCGCCACCGGAACCAACGTCCGCACCATTCTCTACAAAGCCGCGGAACTCCTCCGCGATGCACCGCCCGCCCCCATCATCGACACCATCCCCGTTTACCGCTATGAAGGCGACCCGCGCGAATTCACCATCGAAAAACTCAGCAACGATGAATATCGTGTCCACGGGGAAGCCATCGAACGCGCGGCTGGGATGACGTACTGGGAATATCATCAATCCATTCGCCGGTTCCAGCGGATCCTCGAAACCCTGGGCATCGACGCCGCCCTCCGCGACTACGGGGTTCAGCAAGGCGATACCGTCTACATTGGGGACTTTGAGTTGGAGTGGCATGACTGATTAATAGGGAATGGTGAATGGTGAATGATGAATGCTGAAATTCACAATTCATTATTCACCATTCACCATTCAAAATTCACTATTTTTATGCGTATCGGTATCTTCGGCGGCACGTTTGACCCCCCTCATTTGGGGCACTTGATTCTGGCGGCAGAGGCCTACCACCAATGCCGGTTGGATCGCCTCCTGTGGGTGCTCACGCCCGATCCGCCACACAAACCCGATCAAAAAATCACTCCTCTGGCGACACGGCTGGCCCTGCTCCACGCCTGCCTTGCCGACGCCCCCGAATTTGAACTTTCCACGGTGGACATTGACCGCCCCCCCCCGCATTTTGCCCTGGACACGGTCCGTATCCTGCGCGAACAATATCCGAAAGATGAACTGATCTACTTGATGGGCAGTGATTCGCTTCTCAATCTGCATACCTGGCACCGGCCATTGGACTTCATCCGGGCGTGTGATGGGTTTGGGGTCACGCGTCGGTCAGACGAGCACATTGATCTGGCGGCGTTGGATGTGCGTTTGCCCGGTTTGTCTGGGAAGGTGCATTTTGTGATCAGTATGATTTTGGGGATTTCTTCGACGGAGATTCGTGCCCGGATCGGTTCCAGCGCTCCGGTGCGGTATTATTTGCATCCGGGGGTGTATCAGTTGATTCGGGCGCAGGGGTTGTATCGAAGTGGTCCCTAATAAGTCAATCGCCTCAAGCGATTATCTAAATCGTGACACGATCCTCAAAGGCTTTGTATGTTCAAAAAACTTTTCTCATCTTCCCATTTTTCTGAGGGATACGATTATCTTTCCAACCGAGGCGCGGCGATCTTTCTGATCAGTGTCTTGGGCCTGTTTTTTGAAATGCTTTTTATCCGGTGGATCGGGACGGAAGTCCGCATTTTCGCCTATTTGCAAAACACTATCCTAGTCGCGTGTTTTTTGGGATTGGGTCTGGGAAGTTTCACCTGCCGTCAGCCGATCCGGTTGCGCCAAACATTGTGGCCGGTGTTTATCTTGCTGGCCTTGCTGGCTTTTCCGGTAACCCGGCAAATCGTGAGTAGCATCAGCGAGTTGTTAAGTGTGTTGGGGGATCTGGTGATTTGGAACAGTATCATTTTTACCGACCCGGCTGTGATCCTGTTGTCCATAGTGCTTGGGTTGACAATGACGTTTGGATTGATCGTGTTGATCGTGGACGCGTTTGTGCCGATGGGGCGCTTCCTTGGGCGGTTGATGGACGATCATCCGCACACGCTTTGGGCATATTCAGTGAATGTTGCCGGGAGTCTGGTGGGGACCTGGCTGTTTGTCTTGTTGAGTTATTTTTACCAACCTCCTTTGATGTGGTTTTTGGTGTTTGCCGGATTAATGGCTGTTTTCGTGCTGTGGATGCGCCAGGAGCGAGGGGTGAATCTGACAATTTTGGCGGTTTGTGTTGGCCTGGCCTGGTTTGCCGGACGCGTGCCCAACGCGCTAGATGTGGTGTGGTCCCCCTACCAAAAACTTGTTCTGCGCGAGGCGAATTTTCAAGAGGAAGTGGGGGAATTTGTTATTACGGTAAACAATGTCGGTTATCAGGCGTTGATTGATTTACGCGATGCGACCGTAAACGCTGACCCAATGCGTTACGACCCGGTTTGGCGCGGTTACAGCCAGTATGACTTCCCTCTGCGTTTGCATCCTGATCCAAAATCCTTTTTGATCGTCGGAGCGGGGGCGGGAAATGACGCGGCAGGTGGACTTCGTCAAGGGGTGGAACATATTGTTGCCGTGGAAATTGATCCGGCGATTATCGAATTAGGCCAGGCCAATCACCCTGAAACGCCGTATGACGACTCCCGCGTGGAAATCGTGAAGGATGACGCCCGTTCCTTTTTTGCTACGACAACCGAAAAATTTGATGTGATTGCCTTTGGTTTGTTGGATTCGCATACAACTACGGCCATGACAAATGCCCGGCTCGATCATTATGTGTACACCCTTGAGAGCCTCGCCCAGGCCAAATCTCTGCTAACGGATGGGGGCATCATGGTGTTGACGTTCGAGGCCCAAAAACCCTATATCGCGGATCGCATGGCGGCCGCGCTCACAGAAGTATTTGGTGAAGCCCCACTTGTTCTCCGGTTCCCGACCAATGCCTATGGTTGGGGCGGGGTGATGTTTATCGCGGGCGATTTGGCGCATGTGCAAGCCCAATTGCAGGCTGACGCAGAATTAAGCACGTTTTTTTCCTTTCTCCAGAAAACTTATCCCGTTACCTTATCTCCTACCACGAGCATTACGACGGACGACTGGCCTTATATTTATCTGGAAACCCCAAGGATTCCGACCTTATATTTTCTGCTCATCGGGCTGATGGGGTTGGTGCTGGTTTGGAGCTACCGTAAATGGCAGGCCTTTGGCCTGATCGGGAGTTGGAAACGCGAGCATTGGCACTTTTTCTTTTTGGGGGCGGCGTTTTTACTGCTGGAAGTACAGAATATTAGTAAAGCCTCTGTTGTGTTGGGGAATACATGGGAGGTCAATGCGGTGATCGTGTCTGGGGTGTTGGCCATGGTTTTGCTGGCGAATGCCCTTGTATATAAGTTTCCGCAATTTCCAACTCAGTGGGCCTATTTTGCATTGGTGGCGATTTGTGCGGGCTTGTACTTTTTGGATCTGGCGCAGTTTGCCTTTTTGCCGTATCCGATCAAAGCATTGTTGGTGGGAGGGCTGACCAGTCTTCCGATGTTATTTAGCGGGATTGTTTTCATCCGTTCATTTGCCGCGGTAGCCAGTAAGCACAATGCTTTAGGGGCAAATCTGCTTGGCTCGTTGGTTGGTGCGCTCATGCAATCTATCACTTTTGTGGTGGGAATCAAGGCGCTTTTGATTTTGGTGGCCGGTTTTTATCTTGTATCGTTGTTCACTCGACCAAAAATGAAACTCGAGCCAGGAAATTGAGATGTACGATCACATCAAAGCGAATTTACGCCGAGCCTACGATATGAAGGTGGAAGAGCGGGAAGGAAAAAGTACCGCAAATTGGAAAGCGGCCGCGCGGCGGGAATTTTTGACGTTGTTACAAATGGAGGGGCGGCGTACCCTGCTCGAAATTGGCACCGGGACGGGGGTGCATGGCTTGTTTTTTCAGGAGAACGGGTTGGAAGTGGTCTGTACGGATTTATCCCCGGCGATGGTCGCGGCGGCGCAGGCGAAGGGGCTGGATGCGCGGGAAATGGATTTCAACAATTTAGATTTCCCCCCAGACTCATTTGATGCTGTGTTCGCAATGAACTGCCTTTTGCATGTACCTCATGCCAACTTCGGCGAGGTTCTGACGTCTGTCCGGCGGGTGTTGAAACCGGGCGGGGTGTTCTTTATAGGGCAGTATGGGGGGCACGATGAGGAGGCCGTGTATGCGGATGATCACTACGAACCCAAGCGTTTTTTTGCTTTTTGGACAGATGAACAGATTCAGACGGAGGCGGAGAAGGTTTTTCGGGTGGAGACTTTTAAAACGATTGCGCTGGATGATGCAGGGGAGACGTTAAATTTTCAGACGTTGGTTTTGCGGCGCTAAAATTATCCCTCGCACCGGTTGCCTAACCGGTACGCGCGTTTCACTTTTTCGGTCAATTCGGTTTGAAAGGCTTGAGACAGTTTGGGCTTTCCCTGCCCGCGGGACAGTTCTATGGTTTTTTGAGTGGTAACGAAAAGCACGCGGCAATCTTCACACGCGTCCAGATGGTCTACCATTTCGGCACGGAGACTCCCCAATAATTCGCCATCAATAAACTCGGATAGGTTTTTTTGAAACTGATCGTGCGTCATGTCATTTTTCCGTGTGCCCATTCGGTGAAGTAACCGGATAGGATTTCACGCAGGGCCAAGCGGGCGCGGTGCAGGCGGACTTTGACGGCACTCTCGGTCAGATCGAGAATTTCCGCAACCTCAGCGGTCGAAAGCCCTTCCACATCGCGCAGGGTGAAAACGATCCGAAGAGGTTCGGAAAGCTGGCTGATACCCATTTTGATTTTGGTCTGGGCTTCCGAAGTCATAAAGTCCTCTTCGGGTAAACAACACCAGTCAAATAACTGCCGGGGAAGTTCTTCGCCTTCTAAATACAATGGTTGGTCAATTTCGACCGTGTCCGGTTTGTGACGGCGCAGACGCATCAACGCGTTGTTGTACGTAATGCGAAACAGCCACGTCCCCAAACTGGAGCGCCCGTCAAAATTCCGAATGGATTTGAAGGCGTTTAAAAAAGTTTCCTGCACCACATCTTCCGCTTCTGTTTCGTCATTGACGAGGCGAAGCGCCAGCCCATAGAGGCTATCGGAGTGTAGGGCAATACAATCGGTACAGGCCGTCATATCGCCTGCACGTAAACGGTTGAGAATGTCATGGTCGAGTTCGTTTTTGTCCACGAACCCAATTATAAGGTACACAAGTAGACAGGTAAACAGGTGGAAATGAGTTTTCATTTATGTCCATCCCTGTGTCCCTGTCTACTTGTCTATCTGCGTACTTGTATCCCTGTCATCTTAAATCTGAATTCCAGCACACGGCTGGTTACCAGCGGACGCCTCAGCCACCGCCAGTGTTACAACTGGCCGCAGTGGACGTGGTTGCCCCAAACGAGGCTCCCGCTCCGCCTTTGACCCCCGCGACGCGCGAGAGTTGCTTTTTGACATCCTGGCTCTGACATTCCGGGCAGACGACTTCGGTAATTTTGGAGGTGACGGGAACCCATTCTTCAAACGGGGTGAGACAATCCTGGCAGACGAAGGTGAACATGGGCATGGGGCAGTTCTCCGGTTAGGCGGCGAGGGCCGCGGCTACTCGTTCGAGACGGGCGCGGGCTTCTTCGGCGATGGGCACGAGGGCGGGGTTTTGGACAAAGTCCATCATGGAGATGGGGTCCACGAGAGAGACCAGACAGTGATCCTCTTCTTGTGAGACGGTGACATTACAGGGCAGGAGCAGGCCGATTTGGGGGGCGGCTTGCAGGGCGCGGTAGGCCAGCGGGGGATTGCACGCGCCGAGGATTTTGTACGGGCGGAAATCTACATCGAGTTTGGTTTTGAGCGTGGCTTTGACATCAATTTCAGTCACCACGCCAAAGCCCTCGGTTTTGAGGGCGGCGGTGACACGCGCGAGGGCGGTTTCGTAATCGATGGGCAGTTTTACGGAAAGGCCCAGGGAGGTGGATGTTTCAGGGGTCATGAATTCCTCTATCTAAAAAATTAGGACACGGCTCAACGCATATGAAAGCGGAAATGCCGGTCATGGGATTAGATGAGGCGCTTGGGGAAAAGTTACACATTCCCCCTTATCTACCTGTTTACTTGTCTACTTTTCCCGCTTACTGTCCCCCAAAATACCTCTGCCGTATTGGCGTCAAATCTTCGGTGGTGTATTCCCCCATGATGGCCCAAAAGTCGCGGGCGGTGGAAAAACTGTCGCGGTAGCGTTGGGCGTAGGTTTGGAGGGCGGCGTAAAAGGCGGTGTCACCCATTATGTCGCGGAGTTCTTGCATGAAGTACGCGCCACGTAAGTACACGGCGTTGATGTAGGCGCGCGGGTCGCCATATTGGTAAATGGTGGCGTTCACGCAACAATCGCGGGGGGCGTAGTAATCTACGCGGAATTCCCACCACCAGTCCACCAGTTCGGGGTAGTAGTGTTCGTAAAAGAGGTGTTCGGTGTAGGTGGCAAGGGTTTCATCTAGCCAGGGTTCGATGGCTTGATCGTTGCCGGTGAGGGCGTACCACCATTGGTGCGAGGTTTCGTGGGCGGCGATGATGGTGAGGTAGTTTTGCGCCGCGGTGAGACGGTCGGGGTTGGTAGACGAGTACGTCTCGACCGGATAGCCCCAGTAATATTGCTCGCTCAGAAAATACATGCCGTCGAATTCCATCC
>JABWBV010000242.1 GCA_013359445.1 Anaerolineales bacterium
CCACGAACGGATCAGCGCCCGCGCGCATCAACGCCGCAATCCACACCCTCTTTCAACCCCGCCCCTTCCGGCCATTTCAACATTCCCCCATAATCCGGTTCAATCGCCATAACTACACCACCCTTCATCGTTACCCGCCCAATCTCCGCCGCAGTCCGTTCCAACGGCATCCACATCAACGCCAACTGGCAAAACACCAGATCAAAAGTCTCATTCGCAAACGGAAATTTCCCGGCCTCCCCACAAACCCCGTCCACCGTAGTGACGACTTCAGTCGTTGCCCCTCTTGAACGACTGAAGTCGTCACTACGCAGGGCTTGCAACTGCCAATCCACCCCCACCACCATCCCGCCCCCCTTCGCGCCAACTCTTCCGTCACAATTCCGAACCCGCACCCCAAATCCAAAATCCGCTTCCTGTGTGCGATCCCGATTGGCCGTAACAAACGCGAACGAGCAGGGGACAGCCAGTCCGCCTGCTCGCGTATTAATTCAGAAGAGGGAAGATCAAATTGCATCAGGGAGAATTTGTGGCAAACTCGCCAACCACGTCTTTGTCTCTTGCGGCGTTTTCACCGCACAACCTACAAATGTGCGTATTCCAGTTGTTGGAAGAGCGCGGCATATTGCTTTCGCCGTCGGTGATAAGTCGTCAGCATCTCGGCGCAGGAACGGCAGGTCAGCCAGGCGGTGGGCACCCGGTAGGTTCTGGGGGAAAAGTATGCGGGCATCGTCGGTTCGGATCGCTACAGTGCTTACAATGGGCTGGCCCCCAAGCGCCGGAAAGTGTGTTGGGCTCATCTCAAGCGGGATTTTCAGGCGTTGGTCGAACGCGGCGGCGAGTCTCAGATCGTCGGCGGTTATTGTTGGCGCAAGTCGCGTAGACCTTTGCCCTGTGTACCCAGATACGGGCGGGGACCTTGTCCCGTCCGGCCTTTCAAACGGCAATGCAGTCCATCCGCCAGGTAGTCCATTGTTTGTTGCAGATCGGCACCTTTGTCTAACCCCACGCCACCCGCAAAACCTGCCAAAACCTGCTCAAAGTGGAACTAGCCTTGTGGACCGGGAAGGCGTCGAACCGACGAATAATGCCGCGGAACGCGCCTTACGCCAGGGCGTCGTCTCGCGGCGGCGCAGTTGTGGCACACCGCGTGAGGTCGGTAGCCAGGTCGTCGCCCGCATCTTGACCGTGGTGATGACCTGGCGCCAGCAAAACCGGAAGGTGCTGGATTATCTGACCGAAACCTGTCAGGCTCATGCGTTGGGCAAACCGCCACCTTCGTTGTTTCCCGTGGCTCAAACCATCGGATAGATACATATATTTTAACCGACTGAACGGTTACGTTAAAACAAAAGACCCCGGCGCATAGCCGGGGTCTTAAGGGTTAAGAAAAACCCAAACCTCTTTCCTTCAAACTAGTGAACTGGCTCCCTGCCCCACAGATGAGATGGTCAAGGAGTTCGATGTCCAATAGCTTGCCTGCTTCGACAAGCGCGCGGGTAACGGCCACATCATCTGGGGAAGGCGTCGGGTCACCGCTTGGGTGGTTATGCCCGATAATGATCGCCGCCGCGTTGCGCTGGATGGCGGGCTTGAACACTTCCGCAACACGGATTTGTGCCGTATTCAAACTGCCGTGATAGACCTCGACCAAGTCCAGCACATGTTGGCGCGTGTTGAGCACGATCACGACCAGATATTCCTGTTCGCGGTGGGAAAGTACGGGGAGAAGAATATTCGCGGCGTCATTCAGGCTATGAATATGCGGTTGTTCTTCCACGGGGGAGAGCAGGCGTTTTCCCAGGGCGAGCGCGGCCTTCAATCGCACCGCGGTTTGTTGGCTGATGCCCTGCACCCCGGCGAGTTCACCCACGTGGGCTTGCGCCAGGGCGCGCAACCCATCGAACCGGGTCAGCAAGGCTTCAGCCAGTTCGATTTGCTGTTGTCCGCCGATGATCGCGGCGAGGAGTTCGGCCAGGTTACATGCATCGGGATTGTGCGCCACCCGGTAAGTGGGCTGTTCTCGCAAAGGGAGAAGCCGTAACCGGGGAGGAGCGTAAGAGGGAGGGGTGGATAAAAGAGAAAATTGAGCAGTCATGCTTACCTCGAAAAAAAACTCCCCTGGAAAGGTATCCCAGGGGAGTAGATTATGGAAAGAATTGGGGTTAGTTATATAGATGCATCGGCATCAACACATGGAGAAAACCTTCCTGCCCGACCGGACGCAAAAGGCCCGGACAGTTAGGCGCAGTCATCTCCAGCGCGATTTCGGGGACATCAATTACCTTCAACGCATCTTGCAAATAGCGAACATTGAACGCGATAGTCAGGGGCTTGCCTTCGACCGAGCCGGGAAGTTCGGATTGCTGTTCCCCGGTTTCCGCGGCTTGCGCGGCGACCAGGACCTGACCGGGCACGCCATTGGAAGGCGTAAAGTCCAGACGGGTCACGTTATTTTCATGCGTGGCAAAGATCGCGGCCTGCGAACATGCGTTCAGAAAAGCGGCTTTGGTCAGCACCGCGCGGGTCTCGTAAGTCCGCGGGATGACGGCTTCGTATTCGGGAAAATTCGCATCAATCAATTGCGAGACCACCTGCAAGTTCTCCGTCTGGAAGATAATTTTTCCCGACAGGGGGGCAAGGTGAACCTCCCCGGCGGTGGGTAATGCCCGCGCAAGTTCCACCAGCGCGCGGGCCGGAACGACAACCTGAAAACCGTCTTCAACGGCCTCTTGGGCGAGTGACATTTCCGCGACCGCAAGCCGAAACCCATCCGCGGCCGCCAGCGTCAGGCGGTTGCCTTTGGCTTTCAGCAGAACTCCGTTCAGGACCGGGCGAGCTTCATCCCGACTGGCCGCAAAGACGACCTGCTGGATCATCTCCTTGAGGGTTGGAATCTCCACCTTCAGCCCTTTGCCCGTATCCTGCATTTCGACAGGGGGGAAGTCTTTTGCGGGAATCCCCTTGAGATCGGCTTTGGTTGCGCCACACCGAATGTGCAGGGTTTCCGTGGCCGGTTTAAGGGTGAGAGAAACTTCTCCCTCCGGCAAGGTTTTGACCAAATCCGCGAATGTTCGGGCCGGGATGGTGGTGGCTCCGGATTCTTGCACATGAGCGAGCGTCTGACTGGTGATACCCAACTCCAGGTCCGTGGCAGAGAGCCGAAGATACCCGTTTTGGGCGGTAAGCAGAATATTTGCCAACACCGGCAGGGTACTGCGTGTTGCGGCCGCGCGTGCGGCGAGTTGCAGGGCGCTGGAAAGATTGTTTTTGGGGATAGTAAGTTTCATTGAGAATAACCTCCGTTTGGGTTGGACGGGGGACGGAAGACCGGAGACTGGGGATACCGGTCTTCCGTCCCCCGTCCTCCGTCTGATTAAAAATCTTCGGGAAAGCCAATCGTAACAACTGGCTCCCCTTCATCACCGGGACCCGCCATCATGAACAATTCAAGCTCGCGATGGCGTATTTGTTGCTCGGCTTCATCGAATTCAGCGAGGATGAGCAGGAAACGCACCTGGTCACTCCCCGCCTTTTTGGGGACACCCAGCGCGGCGCGGGATGCCATCCAAACGACATCCCACAACCGGCCTTGATAGGATTGGCCAAGCTGTTTACTGGGTGCATCCGGCTGTAAGCGGGCGGCGAGGTGATCTGTAATCGCGACCGGCCAGCGAAAACCTGCTTCTTTAGCAATCTCACTGACATCCACCAACACGTCATCGCTCAAAGCCTGGGCGCGTGTGTAGCTGAAGATAAAGTCAGCGTCCTCGAACATGGTGGGAACCTCCATTTTTTGAAAAAGCGTGAATGGGTAACGAATTGGTCTGCCGGATGATCCGTAAGGTCGCTTCGGGACTGAGAATCCCTGCGGACAGGGCATATACGGCATGGGCAAGCGGGTCTTCCTTTGCGGTGTAGAGAGGATCAGCGTGCTGGGCCAGGAATTGGACCGCCTGCCGGAGCCTGTCAGCGTTCATCTGATCCGCGGGAAGGCCAAACGAGCGGGCTTCTTCCGGCCAGGCGAACGCCAGGGGAAGAATGGCATCTCCCAGCTTCGCGACGCGGAGCGAACCACGCGGATGGCAGTCCCGTTCACAGGCAAACCGGACATAGGCGAGGTGATCACCCCAGGTATCGAGCGCACACGTCCCTGGGCCTAATACCAGCCAGGGGGAGTACCAACGCCCTTCTGGGGTCGGGACCCCTGGCGCATCGCACCACACACACCGGTGCGTGGGCAGATATTGGATATCCGCCACCTTCCAGGACATATCGACAGTGGGTTCTGCGAGCATGGTCGCCTCCTCAAGCGTCCGGACTGGACCGGTAGCCCAGCGCTTCCAATTTCGTGATCGTGCCTTGAAGCAACTGTTGCATGTCAGGATGGATGCCATGCGCCTTGAGATTCGCGGTGATGAACCGTAACCAGCGCAGAATTTCCTCGACGGGTAAGACAAAGAGCGTACTCGCGGGAGGATAATCACGGACAGGATGAGCTTTGTGCCAGGCATCGTAAGCCTCGCGCACTTCGGCGAGAATCTTTCGGGCAGGGTCGTGATCCACCCTGCCATTTTGAGGATTGTTTTTGGGTTGCATAATGCGTGCCTCCGTTTAAAAATTTAGCCGGGCGAAGAGAAATTCGCCCGGCGCTATAAAAAGTAAAAAAAGAAATGGTTACTCTACTTCAACGCGGATTGGGGGTACGGAAACCCCCGCACGGGCAAACAAAGCGCGGATTTTTTCCTCTGCCCACCCCAGGTCTGCGGGGCAATTGTGATAGCCGTCTCGCCCTATGCCGTGAGAGTCGCTCAAGGCATAGGCATCGGTGGATAGAACGAGATGGGTAATCGTCGGAGATTTCTCCGTGTCTTCCTCCCACCCCCAATGCACCGAAGCGACATATTCACAGGGTTTGGCAAACGCACCCGCGTCCATCAGGACGCCTTCCCATCCGTCAGGATGATCAGAAGAACTGCACCAAATTTGGAATCCGGCCGTCCCGGCATCGAAGAGGGCATCCGGGGCGGGGTTGGTGGCGATATCCAGTTCACGAGCGAGGGCGAGAACGGGTTTCATCCGTTGGTGCTCGGTCGAATAGCTCATCGCGGCCTACCAGTCCCCGGTTTCCGGGGTGGAAAACCGGTCTTCCCAGGCCGCTTCCAGCCAGCTATCTTCGGTTTCAAGATGCTGAGAGGATGCTTCTGCCTCGCGTTGCAAAGCCTTCAGAAAGGCCATGCGGTCGGCGAGGACACTGGCCGCCCAGGACGGCAGTTTTTCAGTTTGACCATTTGCCAGAATTTCGGTAATCGGACCTTTGGCATACTGGCGTTCGATTTCCAAAAGCTGGACAACCGCGAGCGTAAAGTGTTGGAACAGTTCTACAAAAATCTCTTGCAGATGTTCCGCGACTTCCTCGATGTGGCTATCGGGTTGTTCTTCCCGACACGCGCCACAACGTGGACAGTGAGGGATGCTGGTATGATGCAGATAATGCTGTTCACATTCGCAATCCCAGAAGTTGGGGGTGAGTGAATCAAAGGTGTTCATAGAAGATGTCTCCTCATAAGCAGGTATGCAAGCCAGATCTCACAAGCCGGGTAGCGGCAGAAGAGCTTGCTTTGTGGGGTGCTTGCTCATTGGCAATGTTTGATGCTAGATGAATCCAGCACTGGACTACTTATTAAACTGGGCTGATCATTGGGTCGAATGGTAGAATTGTTTTTGATGGGTTAGCACCTGATTAGTTCAAGCTTCCCAATAAACAACTTTAAAACAAGGATTTTCGATGACCCCAGCGACAAAAGCAGTGTTGACATTTTTTTTAGGAGTAGGGATGTTTTTATTCGGTATTGGCTTTTTCCCAGTATCTCCACAATTCGCATTTTGTTTTATTCCTGGAGGAGTTATTGTGATAGCTTTGACGCCATTAGTATATAAAGGCCAAAAAACGTTTTATTTTCGGAAAGAAAATAATATGTGCCCTCGCTGTGACAGAAAAAGCGCACTAAATTATGGTCCCGAAGAAAAACACGAATACAAAAGATATGGTAAAGGGGCAATAAACGAAACAATTGAACAAAGGGAGATATATTGTCAGTGGTGTGATTTTCGAATTACCCAGAAAAAAAGAACTTGGGATCGGAATAGTGAGCCAGAAATTAATGTTGAGGATTGGTCGCCTAATCGTGATGATCTTTATTTTGATCCCAAAAAATTTAAGTAATTAATTTCGTTTATTCCTATAATTTGATATTTGAGTTGCAAAACTGGAGAGGAAAATAATTCCTCTCCAGTTTTAATTGACAGATAGATAGCCGTTTAGTTGAACAACGACAACTGGCCGTCAGCGACCGGGAGTACTAGCCGCGGCGTTCGTTTGGGGCGAACGTACCGCGCCCGTAGAGCCGGATCGCTCAAGACAAATGCCAGTTGGGGAGAAACCAACGTGGGACTACCGAACGGAGAGGTTGTCACTTTCATCTCAGAGCCGAGATTGAACACCCCTTCCGTGCGCCCAACATTGATCTCGCCCAGCGCGGCACGCACGAGATCGCCGAGCAGGTCACTTTCCGCACCCTCCTCGACGAGCGCGCCGGAGACATCATCGCCATAAAAAACCATCGCCGCGAGCATCTTGCTCCCCATCAGATCGAGCATGCGCTCTTCGAGCGTGCCTTCGTAGACGGGAAACAACATGCGGACTGGTTTTTGCTGACCCGGACGCCACAGGCGGCGCATGGATAGAGTAGGGGCAGAGCGCACCTTCTCACCTTGCAGTGAGCGTGTTTCTCCACCCCCCTCTCCGAACCGGACGTGCGGCTTTCACCGCATCCGGCTCTCCATCATAGGTTTAAGCACTTCTTGTTTCGGCCCCAGATGTCTTTTCCAATACCAAATGGCATTGTGGACAAAGCACGACCAGGTTTTCGAGACGATGCGCTTGTTGTCTGCTGGTAAAGTTCTTGAGTTTTCGTTTGTGATGGACGGTTGCCCGTCGTCCGCTAAGAGGTTCGCCGCATTGGGTGCAACGGTTATCCGCCCGGCGCAAGGCTTCTTGACGGATGGCTTCCCATTCTGGCCCATATCTGTCCCAGGTTGGCAGGTCAGGTTTCCCCCCTTTGGGGGGCAGCAGCATTTTGACCTTGCGAGCGAGAATTTCACGCTCGTCCAGGAGATATGGGTGCAGTTGGGGATGCCGTCGGACATACTGGATATTTTGGAGATAGAGGCTGGTCACAATGTATGCGGCGGTTTGCGCCTCATCTACCCATATCCCATAGTGTCTGCCTTTGCTTTTCCGGTTCGGCTTGTGAAGGTCGAACCGGTAGGGGATAAGATGCCTAGCATAGTGTTTGCGCCGACTGCGGTTGCGGGGTTTGACGCCACGCAGACGCTCTGTCCACTGCCACACGGTTTGCCAGACATAGTGATCGAGTTTTGCAAAGGTATCGCTACTGCTCACACGCCGGTAATAAGCACCCCATCCCAAGAGATACCGGTTGAGGTGAAGAATGCCAGCCTGGTCGCCATGTGCGAAACCCGTGCGAACTCGTTTGCGGACTTCTGCTTTGAAACGCTCAGTTGCTTTACGGGAAGGTTTTATCAGTGCGACTCGCTGGTATTTTCGGATATTGAAACCCAAAAAGTCGAAGCCTGCGGTCACAGGCGTCACCAGCGTTTTCGTGGTGGATAGCTCCAACCCTAACTCCTTTTGCAGAAATGTGCCGATTTCTTGTTTGACACTTTCAGCCTGTTCTTGGGTGGCTTTGAGAACGATGACAAAATCATCGGCGTAGCGGACAAGATACATAGGGCATTCCGTGCCGTGATACCGGCGTTTCTTCTTCTCTGTGGGAGTGAGCAAGTCCCATTTTGCGGCAATAAACCAGTCCAGGTCATTCAGATAGATGTTGGCGAGGAGGGGGGAGACCACGCCTCCTTGCGGTGTGCCTTCATCTGTTGCACGCCAGGCCTCATCTTCCATCACACCTGCCCGAAGCAATTTCTTGAGCAGAACCAGGATACGTTCATCCTGGATGGTTCTACGCAGAATTTTCAGCAGCAGATTTTGTTGGATGCGGTCAAAGCATTTGCAAATATCCCCTTCAACGATGTAGTTGTATTGATGGCGAGCGATGAGCCAGTGGATTTCTACGGCGGCATGATGGGTTGCCCGAAAGGGTCTGAACCCGTAGCTATGCCGGTAGAATTTTGACTCGTAGATCGGTTCAAGGATGAGCCGGAGCATTTCCTGTACCACGCGGTCTCTGAGGGTTGGAATTCCCAGAGGGCGTTGTTCGCCACTGGGTTTGGGGATATATATCCTTCGTACCGGACTGGGTTGGTAGGTTTTGCGCCGCAGCGCGCCCCAGATTGCCTTCACAAAACGTTCCTTTTGTTCAGCAGATTTCAAATCGTCCCTGGTCATTTGGTCAATACCAGGGGTTTTCGCCCCGTCATTGGCGAGCACTTTGGAGAGTGCCAACCAGACAAAGCGTTTGTCGCGCAGCAAGTCATAGAGCTTGGTGAAAACCAAACCTTGTTTGCTACGTTGTGCCAGCCTTTCTTGTATTCGCTTGAAGTGCATCGCTGCACTTGTCGGGAGATTATACATACCGACTACTCCTTTTCCTGAGAGGATGAGAGCCGAATGACAAGAAAGTGCTTCCTATGACTGGGGTCCTTCGCCATGTAGCAGGCTTTCCCTGCCTCAGACTACTACGACCCCTCTGCCCCTGTTTCCTCACATCAGCGTCAGCTACCCAACCCCTTGCGGGGTGGAGGGAACAGGTTCCCAAGTTCACTCTCGTTTGTCTTTTCATTCTGACCTTAGGTGTCTACTCTACCCGGGGAGATTCCCACCGTTTACACCTCGATAACGGGGGGTCGGCTTGTCATGGCTGACAATCGTCAGTTGATTGGCAAGGCATCAACTGCAAACTCCATTACCGTCCCCAAGCCACTTTATTGGGACGGCTACGTCTTTCACCGGGCCTACATAGATTTGTCTTCCTCACCATAGTCAGACATTGAGAATAGACCAGCTTCTTGAAGGGATGGCTTCCTTCTCACTGGCCGTTTAGGAGAGCTTCGCACCCCAGGCCTGCTCTGGCCTGACGCACGTCTCCTATTTCCTTATCGGCTTGAGGAAATCGATAGTTCGCATCTCAGCGAACTTCAAACGATAGCGCTTCTTGGCGCACCCTGCCAGGTAACGTACAAGCTCAAATCCAATTCGTAGAAGATGCCGGTGCTGAAGGTGGTGAGGTTGAGACCAACTTGCACCAACCGGGCATTGGTCAACAGCACATCGAATTGATTGGCATGGGCTTTGATCCACGAGGCACGTTGGCGGGGAGCTAGCGAGGGACGCAGGATGCCCACCCGCAAACCATGTGCTTCGAGACACTCAGCCAGCCGGGGTTGGATGTCGTGTTCACCCGTTTGACGGAGGTACACCAGCACTTTCCGCCCGGACCGGCGCTCGGCGAGGCAGGTGTCTGCCAGCCAGGTTTCCTTCGGAAGCCAGCCAGAGAGGGCGGGGATGTCGGTGACAAATTCCGTCTTTTGGAGCATGTCCAGGGTGACCTTGGTCGGCGGACGGAAGCTGCCGCGCTCGACCAGGATGACGCCCAGGGTGTCCATGAACAGCGGCTGTCCGGGCGCCAGCCGGTTGGCCTTCTCGGCGTATTCGACGGCCTTCGGATTCGGATGCG
>JABWBV010000243.1 GCA_013359445.1 Anaerolineales bacterium
CCTCTCCCGGCAGGAGAGGGGAACAAGACTCCCTTCTCCTGGTGGGAGAAGGGTTGGGGATGAGGGTGCGAGAGGCGTTCATCTAACTGATGCCAGATTTCTTCCATCACCTCACGCGTTTTCCTGAGCATCTCGTGGTTCCAAAAACGAAGGACTTTAATCCCTTTGGCCTCCAAATGCCGTGTACGTGCCTGATCATGTTGTCGTTGTTTTGGATCGGCGTGCCCTCCACCATCTAATTCGATGGCTAGTTTTGCATCATGGCAATAAAAGTCGAGAATATAGCCATCTATCGGATGTTGACGACGAAATTTAGCCTCGTGCAAACGACGGCCTCGCAAAAATTCCCAGAGGAGGTTTTCGGCGTCCGTAGCATTTTTGCGAAGTTCGCGGATGCGCTGGAGGAGTTCGGGAGGAAGAGGATGTTTGGCGACAAATGGCTTTCCCTCACCCCTAGCCCCTCTCCCAGCGGGAGAGGGGGACTCTGCTCCTTTCTCCCCGCGGGAGAAGGGCTGGGGATGAGGGGCAAGGTGCTGGTGTATCACCTCCCCCGCCTTTGTCAAATCCCAAATCAACGCCCGTTTCATCGCCGGATGGGTGAAATCTTGGAGCGCACGATCCAACTCGCCGAGGAACGCGCCAAAATTTCGGAGCAGTTCCGGCGTGTGGGGGCCGCGGGCCAGCACTTCGCCGGGGAGGTAGGTTAACAACCGGGCAAACGTGCCCCCCGGAAGAGGGGTGATCCATTCCCCTGTTTGAGAGGGGATCACGCGCGGGGTACGGTGTCCGTTGAGATGCGCCATGATTTGATTTTCAAAATCCAGCAAGTCGAGACTGCGCGAGGGGTGGGCGATTTTGAGGATGTAGCGCGCCCCGTCGGGGGTCGTCAGGAGGAAGTTGGCGTCCAGTTCACCGGGGAGGGGGGTGGCGGTGGCGGGGAGGGCGTAGTGGGTGAGGGCGATTTGTTCGGCGGTGGTAGGTGTGAAGGGCATGGGGAATCCTTGGAAGGGGAGAAAAGGGGATAAGGAGAAAAGGTGAAAAGGAGAAGCCAATTCCCCGATTATAATTCACGCATGATTGCTGTTCATTTGGATCAAGTTACTGTGACGTATGTCAATGACCCGATTTTTGCCGGGTTGTCGTGGGAGATACACGATGATCGGGTGGTGGGGTTGATTGGGGCGAATGGGACCGGGAAAAGTACGTTGATGAAGCTGATCGCCGGGGATTTGTCGAGCGAGAGCGGATTCCTGAATCGGAAAACCGGGCTGACCGTTGGGGTACTGCGGCAGGAGCCGAAGTTGAATCCCGCACACACGCTGTGGGAGGAGGCGGTGAGCGCGTCGGTAAAACTGGCGGAGGTCAACGCCGCCCTGGCAAAGGTGGAGGCGTCGTTGGGGGAGCCGGATGTGTACGGGGATGAGAAGAAGTTGGCGCGGGCACTGGATCGGCAGGCGCATTTGCTGGAGCAGTTCGCCACGTTGGGTGGGCCGAATTATGAGAGCCGGGTGCGTTCGACGTTGATCAGCCTGGGGTTTGACGAGGGGCAGTTTGCCCTGCCGGTGACGGTGTTGAGCGGGGGGCAGAAGAAACTGGTCGGGTTGGCGAAGTTGATGGTGACGCAACCGGATTTGCTGTTGCTGGATGAGCCGGACAACCATCTCGATATCGCCGGGAAGGATTTTCTAGCTCGGTTCATTCGGGGGTACAAGGGGGCGGTGGTGATTATTTCGCATGACCGGTATTTGCTCGATCTGGTGGTGGATGAGATCGCCGAGTTGGAGGACGGCAAGTTGAACGTGTTTCCCGGGACGTATTCGGAGTACGCGTTTGAGAAACAGGTGCGTTTGCTCAGGCAACAGCAATTATTCCAGGCGCAACAGAAGGAAATCACCCGGTTGGAACAGGCGGCGAAACGGTTGTTGATGTGGGGGAAGATGTACGATAACGAGAAGTTTTCGAAACGCGGGGCAAGTATGATGAAGCGCATCGAAAAAATCGAGCGGATTGACAAGCCCATCATGGAACGCAAAAAAATGGGGCTGGAACTGGCCGGGTGGCGCGGCAGTAACAAGGTGCTGAATATCACCGACCTGGACAAAGCGTTCCCCGACCCCGAAGACCCGCGGGCCGAACGGCTGATCTTCGCCGGGCTGGAGTTGACGATCTGGCACGGGGAGCGGGTGGGGATCGTGGGGCCGAACGGGGCAGGGAAATCGGTCTTGATGCGGATGATTTTGGGGGACGAAACGCCGACCGGGGGGGAGATCCACCTCGGGCCGAGTATCCGCGTCGGGCATTATGCGCAGGAACACGAGACGCTGGACCCGAACAAAACCCTGCTCGACACAGTGCGGTTCGCGGCGAACTGCTCGGAGAGTGATGCGGTGGCGATCCTGGGGCGGTTTGTGTTCAGCTATTTGCAAACCCGGAGCAAAATTTCCACCTTGTCCGGCGGGGAGCGGAGCCGGTTGCAGTTGGCGTTACTGATGATTTCCGGGGCGAACTTCCTGCTTCTCGATGAGCCAACGAACAATCTGGACATCCCTTCGGCGGAGGTATTAGAGAACGCGTTGCAGGATTTCGAGGGGACGGTGTTCGTGATTTCGCATGACCGATATTTTTTAGATCGGGTGGCGACGCGGATCGTGGAGTTGGAGGAGGGGCTGTTGACGGATTATGCGGGGAATTATAGTGATTATCGGGAGGCGAAGGGGAAATGAGGTGTGATGTCCGAATTAATTCGGTTTCGAATGGTTTTGTTTCCTTCCGTCTTGGTCGATAGAATTTAACCACAATTACCCGTTCGTTGGATAGCCCCTCTAGGATTTTTATAGAGAAATTTGAAACTCTGCCATAACGCGCAATAAATCCAGGGAATGTCCTTTGATAGATGCTTCTTCGCTCATTTGAGCCTGGTTGCAGGTCGAGAGCAGGCTTTTCACCCGTCGGCAAGTCAACGGGTGAGTGGCCGAATGTGATTGGATTAGCCCAATCAATTCCCAGGCTGTTTCCTGCCGTTGCGTTTTAGCGAGCATACATGCGATGCCGCTCAGGACTTCGAGCATTAGTGGAGGTTGTATGGTGGATAAGGCCATGCTCAACGCCTGTCGGAAATGCTGAGTGGCCATTTGAAATTCGTTTTCCAGAGAGGCAACTCCTCCCAATTCCCGAAGTGTGAGGACCAGATATTCACGGTTGCCGGTGTGTTCAAAAAATTGCCATGCTTTTTGAAGCAATTCGTTTGCCTTCTGGTAATTTCCTTCCTCGCTGGCTATGATTCCCATTTTTAGCGAGATGATACCTTCCGTTCCCGTTTGTTCAAGTTCTTTCGCCAGTTGCGCGGTACGATGATAATAATATTTCGCCTGACTTAAATCCCCTCGAATGTGGGCCACATCGCCTAATTGTTTGAGGGTACGAAGACACCCTTGTAAATTCCCTGTTTTTTCGAACCTGAAGAGAATATCTGAAAGATCATTTTCCGGGGTGTTGTTTTTCCCCAGCATAAATTGGAGCAAAATCAGATAGAGTTTGGCCATGAGCGTCCACTTTTGCTCACCGAATTTTTCGCCCGCTTGAAAAGCCGCGAGAAAATTTGTCTCCGCAAGCTGATATTCGCCAAATTGATAAGCCACATAGCCCAGGCCAAAATAGGGAAAAACGAGAACATCTTCGTGGAGGTTTGGATCGACACAGGCGATACTTTCAGAATAATAATTTTTTGCGTCATCATATTCGCCCTGACGGGAAAGAAACCAGCCAAGCCCAGCCAACGCTTTACTTAACAAACAATCAACATCCGGGCGGGAGGAGACCGTACGTAAAGCCTCGACCCCTAATCGAAAGGCATTTTCTCCATCTTTAAGTTGATCACGTGCGTTAAAAAACAGCCATAAAGAGTCTATCCCTTTCGAAATCCCTTCAATAACCTGGTTTTTGGTTATCCACAACCAGGCCGCGCGAATATTTTCTATTTCTTTTTCGAGTTCGCGAAGAAGCTGGTGAGGCGCATAAGGGCAATGGGCCAGATCAAGTTGTTCGAGAAAACTCACATAATAATGGGCAAATCTTTTCTCAACGTTGGTTGCCTCAGTCTGGTTGGTGTGTAACTTTTCGAGAGCAAAATTCCGCAAGATCAGGGGGAGTTTATATCGCCGGAGATCATCCATTCCGATAAGGGACTTGTCTGTCAGACTGGCGAGTGCAGAAACGGACGCTTCTGCAATTTGTTTGGCGGCCTCCTGAGAAAAACTCCCCTGGAATACACCCAACCGCGCAAAAGTGGTTTGTTCTTCTTCTGAGAGCAAAGCCCAAGATTGTTGAATAGCCACATACATACTTTGATGTCGTTTGGGCACATCTGGCATAGATGTTTTTAACACATCCAGATTTTTTTGAATTTGAGCAATAATGTGAGGGCATGTAAATTGATGCACACTGGCCGCCGCTAACTCTAAGGCCAAAGGCAACCCTTCGAGCAGTTGGCAAATCTCGATGACATCCTTTAAATCGTGTGGAGAATTCGGCCCTAAAATTTGGCGATGGAGTGCCCGGTTTAAAAATAATTGTACGGCAGGGGAATTCTTGGCCTGATCGGCGTGAAAACTGGTGGGGTATGGAAGCCCGCTGATTTCAAAGATACAAGCCACCTGATAATTCAACCGCTCTCGCGAGGTCACCATGATTTTTAAGGCTGGGGCATTTCCTAACAGTTCCAACAGCACCCCCCCTTTTTGGCTGAAGTGTTCATAGCCATCTAAAATAATAAGAGCCTTCTGATTTTGCAAATGATGGATCAAAGCATCATGCAAGAATTGACCTTCACTGACAAAACCAATCGCCTTTGCAATTGCCGAGAGAAGTTCATGCTCCGTTTGGATGGTTTCCAGGGGAACAAACCAAACCCCCTCAGGGAAGACCCCCAAGTTTTCTTTACCAACCTGAATCGCCAGGCGCGTTTTTCCTACACCCGGTGGGCCAATCAAAGTGGTCAACCGACAAACCGGACTGCGAAGACAACGGGTTAACTGACCCATTTCTTCTTCTCTTCCAATAAAGGAGGTGAGGGGGCCAGGAAGGTTATTGCGGGTAAAAGGTTCGCGTTTTTCCCGCGGGGGGCTGAACGGTGGCGAGGAAGCGGTCGCGAAGGCCAACGGAATCCCCTGGCGGATTTGTTCATAGAGCAGTTGGGTTTGCGCCCCAGGTTCCACCCCTAATTCTTCAAATAAAAGTTTTTTGCAAGTTTGATACTGTTCTAAGGCGGCAGTGCGTTGGTCGCTCAATGCGAACAACCGCATTAACTGCTGATGCGCACGTTCTTCCAAAGGATAGAGAGAGACATGCTTGAGGGCATAAGTGCGTGCAGTCTCATAATCAGCTTGTTTTTCATATGCCGAGGTGAGTGTTTGCAAAGCAGACATCAAATCGCGGAAGAAGGCCTCCCGTTTAAAAACCATCCACTCTTGAAAAGGTTGGCTTTCTACAAACACAGTCTCCAAAAAACTGCCTCGATACAGCCTGACAGCTTCTTCCAAATGCTGAATACACAGTGAACATGCTTCGAGTT
This sequence comes from Anaerolineales bacterium, assembly GCA_013359445.1. Classification (GTDB taxonomy): domain Bacteria; phylum Chloroflexota; class Anaerolineae; order Anaerolineales; family JABWBV01; genus JABWBV01. The sequence goes on from JABWBV010000243.1 coordinate 5,570, forward strand.
CCCGGTGAGGGTGGCTTTGGGCAAACTTGAGGTGCGCCGAGAAGGCATCCGCATCCAGCCACACTGGCCCGCCCGGATTAAGTTGAATAAATTCATTGGTGATATGGAAAATATTTTCGGGATAGCTGGAGTTCCCAATCGCCCGCCGCAGGCCTAAAATCGCCTGCCGCAAGTTGGTACGTGCAACCCCCTCCTCACGCTCAGGCCAAAACAACTCTCCTAAAATTTCTCGGCGATGTGGACGGTGGGCCTCACAAATCAGAAAAGTCAGTAACCCCCGCTCTTTATCCGTGCGAAATTGACCTGTAAGGGGAAACTCACCAAGCCGGACTTCAAAATTCCCAAACGAAAACAAAGATAATTGATGTTTGGCGATTTCCTGTTGCTCAAATCGTTTTTCTTCCATTTTTCACGTCCAATTCACGCTCTTATAACGCATCCCTCACGGCAGTGTAACGCGCCCATGACATGATTAAAACACTTTAATCTAAATAACACAACACACCTAAAGTAAGGTATTCCAGGTTTGCACACGAAGAAAATTACAAAGACTTTCTTTATAAACCACTCAAAGGCACCATCTGCCCACCTACACCTGATTGAACTTTTGGAATTACTCCCCACCCCCAAAAGGATGGTTGGGGGGAAGTCCAGCCACCCAGCCCCCCTTTTGTTTCAAAACACCCCCTGTCAAGGGGGACCAACTTCGCAGTCTTAGTAAACCATCTTCAATGATCTTCTGCCAGCGACAAGTGTCCCGATTTTAGAAAGGCACTTGCCCTCAAAGTAGATCCCTGTATGTTCATCACATGTTCACCCATGCAGACAAAACGCTATCAGTCCTACTTACTTCGCCTGTGGCGCGACACCGAAGCAGAACCCTGGCGAGCTTCATTACAAGAGGTTTCCACCCAAGAACAGTTTCTTTTTTCAACTTTGGAAGATTTATTTGCTTTTTTATGTGCGCGAACCAATGCTCATTTTCAACCCTTTTGGGAACCCCCCAAGCAAGATTTATTAAAGGAGACCTAGACATGAGTACCCAGAAACGTCTTTTCATTGTGCTCTGCGTTCTTCTGGCAGTCATCCTCCTGGTAGGAAGCGTCTCAGCCGACGACGGACAAATGTTCCGGCGGAACGTTTCCAACACACCCGAGGAAGAGTCAGAAGAAGCCGCTATTCATATGATGGAATTTTACGTGCCGGCCCAAACCGCCGACGGAGAATTAACCGCCATTGAATATTACGACGCCGAAGGCACGTTGGTCGAAACCCGAGAATTTGCCAAACCCCTGGTGACCATCTACATTGACGGCGTTGAAGAAACAGGTGGAAGCACCATCATGATAGAGGATGACATTCCGATCTACTACAGCGGGATAGGATTCGGCACTCGCGATGCCTTTGGCGCACTCTCCCTCGACGACGGCGCCACCTGGAAACGCCGCAACCTGTCCGACAGCGCCCACCTCTCCTCCTTCAACCTCGCAGACGGAACCCCCTACCCAGGTGATGTTCACTACATGACCTTTGCCATTGCCGAAGATGGCGACAAAGTGCTCGCAGGCTGGTTGAGCAAATACTGTATGGGCGGCAACCCCACCTATACCTTAACAGACGACGAGAAAGACCTCCTCCAAACCACCTACGGGCTTTCCGACCTCTACCTGGAAGATTTGTTTGGCGTCGCTGGCTCTCAAGCCTCGGTAGACTATACCCAGCAAGGCTTCCCAGAAGTTGGCGAAGTCCCCTACAGTTGTGTCTGGACCGCACGCGGCTCGTTAGAACTGAACGAAGAAACCGGCCTCTATGACATCATCTGGCGCAAAGCGGAACGGCTGACCTCCGGGCGGCGGGATGCCAACCGGCTCGAAATTATGGCTGTTGCCGAGGCGGGCTTTGTCATGGTCTGGCAAGAGGACCCCGAGGGGTTACGCCCCGGGCAGGGTCTTGGCCCCGGCGAAGGCTGGAGTGGTGCAGTCGTCAACCAAAAAACTGACATCTGGTATAGCTACATTGATTGGGATGCCTTTGATCTCGTCAAAGACGATGACGGAAACATTATTCCACTTGAAGAATACATTGGCGATACCATGCCCCAAGTCGGCCTCCCCGTTGCCATGCCCACCCGTCTATCTGACAACAACATGTGCAAAGCCGATTCCCAAACCGATCCAAACGGCGAACTCATCAATGCCTATTGCTACTACGACTACGACACCGGCACCCAATACGATGCCCCCAACCCTGCCGCAGACTTCTGCACCGAGTCGGTATCCTGGACCAATCCTGGCGGTACCACCATCAACCTGTGCAAATCCGAAGATGGCCGTGTCCTCTGGGGGCGCACCGGAGCCTCCCGCGCCCGCTTGACCCTGGAACCATACGACCAGGATGGCGATGGGATTACCGACAGCGCCTGGGTGATCTTGGCTTATGAAGAAATGAAAGCCCTGGGCGAAGGCGGTTCCGACCCAGAGGCCGAACCCGAGGACATCGGGAAAAACATCTGGTATCACAGTTTTGATATGTTCCACCCCGACATGGTCGCCCAGGGTGGGCAGTTAAATCCTCCCGCAATTGACCGAGAAACGGGAACCTACTTCGAAATGCTGGAGGACGACTTCGGCAACCTGTTCTATGAAACCGAAATCGCCCGCCGTTTCAACCTGATGTCTCAGTCTCTGGATGAGATGGGCGCATCAGAAACGACTGGCATCCTGATCTACAAACAAGGCATTATCAACCAGGGTGGCCCGGCAGACATCTTCCTGCGGCGGTTGGTTCTGCCCGATGTGTTCGATCCGCTGGTAGATAACCCCTACGCCTATCACAACCTGGCTTGTTCAACTTGGGAATTCACCGATGGAAGCAATCCGCGCTATGTCGAAGGGCTTTGCCTTGACCCAGGCATCAACGTCTCCGGCACAGATATTGTGATGTGCGATGACGGCTCCAGCGGAGAAACCTGCGCTGACAAATTCCCGTGGGATGGTGGCATCTCCCCCTTCCCGAAAGTGACGGAATGGCTCCAAACCCCCGAAAACTATGATGATGAGTCCTGGGTCAACCCCTACGATGTCGCCAAAGGGCACCGCGGGTTCATCGACGGCGACTTCATCATGATGCTCTACGCCTGGTCGCCAAACTGGAAAGCCAACTCTGTCGGGAACGACAAATACAACCTGTACGTACGCCGCTCCTTCGACGGCGGCCTCACCTGGACAACCACCCCTGCCGCGCTAGACGGGGTAGGAACCACCACCTGCGAAACCTACCTGACCGATCCCGAACCCGTTTGCACCACCTACGGCGCAGGCGAATTCGAGCAAGCCCGCAATGTCTCACAATTGATCGGCACCAAGGTCACCATTCTCGATCCTCGGTATACCCCCACCATTGACAGCATCCTCACCGATGGCAATTTCCTGTATCCCGATGATGAACGCGATCCTTCCACCTTCTTCATTGTCTACGAAACAGGCGACAATACTACCGTTGCCGAAGGAGAGGCGACCCCACTTGACCTGTTCTACAGCCGAGCCTATGTCTACGGCGACCAGTACGACTATATCGAATGGTACAACCAAAACACTGGCGAAGTTGAATTACGCTGGGATTGGCTGGAAAACAAACAGGACGATCTTTCCGGCGAGGCCAGCGTCACAGCCAACCCGGCGGGCACCTTCTTCTACGCCGCCTGGAACCAATGGTGTGAACCCGAAGAAGAGGTGATCACGGATAGTGACATTATCTTCCGCCGCGTGATGTATCTGGATGACACGGACGCCATTCCAAGTGCCAGTGTACTTTTCCAAAGCCACCTGGCCATTGCCACCAGTGAGGGTGGCACCCTCAAACTGGTTGGAACCGGCAAAGACAATGATCATATCGGGGATGGCATCGTCGCTTTCGAATGGGTGTCCGACAAAGATGGGGTGTTGGGAACCTCGGCCATTTTGAATATTCCTGTCACCTCGTTGAGCCTGGGCAGACATGCCATCAGTTTCCGGGTGCAAGATGCAGAAGGCAACTGGTCCCCTGCCAAAACCACCACCTTGCTCGTGGCAGAAGTGCTCCACACGCTGAACCTGCCTGTTGTGACCGCTCCTT
>JABWBV010000244.1 GCA_013359445.1 Anaerolineales bacterium
CTTTGCGCTCTGGACAGGCTTTGTGATCGATCGTCGCCCCACCGCCCTGCCCAACTTAGTGACACTGCACATCCTGCTGGACGCCTACCTCTGCTGACGCTGATGGTGTCGCTAGGGATGGCGATTTCACCGTAAACACGGCAACCTGTCCACCTGGCCAGTTCCCAACTCCCCCCTCGGCGGGGGAGTTTTCGTTTCACAGGCTGTATTATCAAGCCAGAAAATTACCCAACTCAAGGAGATTAACTCATGACCTCTTTCAACTTCCTTTCCATCGCCCTCGACGCCCGCCGCATCACCCGCGGCGCGCCTGAACTGCTGGCCGCCCGCCAGCATGAACGCCTGAACGAACTGGTGACTTTCGCCCGCGCCCACTCGCGCTTTTACGCCGAAAAATATCGCGGCCTGCCCGAAACCATCCGCGATGTGCGCCAACTGCCGCCCGTCACCAAGCCCGAACTGATGGAGCACTTCGACGAGGTCATCACCGACCCGGCGGTGCGCAAGGCCGACGTGCAAAAGCATATTGCCGACCTGGGCAACCTCGGCAAGCCTTTCCTGGGCAAATACATGGTCTGGACAACCTCCGGCACGACCGGCACGCCAGGCATTTTCCTGGAGGACAAAAACTGGGAGGCCGTCATCAGCGCCGTCAACGTGCTGCGCATCGGCGGCGAGTGGTACAACAGGGATGTGATCAAAGGCATGATGAAAGCCGGGGGCAACAGCGCGTCCGTATTTGCCGGGAACGGCCACTTTTTTGGCGTGACCATGTTGGAGCGCCAGCGCCAATCCAACCGCTCACGTGGCAAGCGCATCCAACTGATCCCGGTCACGCTACCAATTAACGAAATCGTCCAACGCCTGAATGCTTTACAGCCTGCCATGTTCGCCGGGTACGCCAGCGCTCTCGGCTTGCTGGCCCAGGAACAACTCGAAGGGCGGCTGAACATCCACCCATCCATCGTGATCAGTTCCGCCGAACCGCTTTCCGCAGAAAACCGGGCGCTGATCCAGCAAGCTTTTGGCGTGCCGCCGCGTAACAACTACGGCTGTTCCGAGGGCGGCGTGATGGGTTACGAGTGCAAACAGGGCCACATGCACCTCAATGCCGACTGGGTGCTCTTTGAACCGGTGGACGCCGCCCACCAACCCATCCCCGCCGGGCAACTCTCCGACCGGACGCTGATCACCAACCTGGCGAATCGCGTCATGCCGATCATCCGCTACGAGTTGGGCGACCGCGTTAGCCTGTCGCCTGAAGCCTGTTCTTGCGGCATCACCCTGCCGGTGGTCAATGTGGAGGGGCGTACCGATGAGATTTTGCGCTTCACGCCGGCGGGGGGGCAGGTTGTTCCCATCCTGCCGCTGGCGCTCTGGTCGGTGCTCAAGGAAACGCCCGGCGTCCTGCGCTTCCAGGCCATCCAGACCGCGCCGGATGTGTTGAAAATCCGCCTCGAAGCCAAACACGCCCACGAGGACGCGCCCACCTGGGAACGGGTTTCCGCCAACGCCCGCGCCTATTTTGCCAGCCAGGGCCTGGGCAACGTGACCATCACCCGCGCTTCCGAGCCGCCGATGCGCGACCCCAAGAGCGGCAAGTTCCGCAATGTGTGGAAGGCCTGAGATGTCTCCAATCATCCTCATCACCGGAGCCAATAGCGGCATTGGTCTGGCGATGACCAATGCCCTGCTGGAAAAGGGTGCGCGCATCGCCGCCCTGGATCTTTCCCAGGAAAACCTGCCGCTCCCAATCTGCTCGTGTTTCGCTGTGACGTGACCCAGCCCGAACAAGTTCAGTTTGCCGTGGACAAAGTTATCTGCCAGTGGGGCAGAATTGACATCTTGGTCTACATCCACCAAGGGCGCTATCGAGTCGCTAACCCGCACCCTGGCGTTGGAATACGCCTCACAGGGGATCGCGTTTAACGTCATACACCCGCCGCTAACGCGCACCCCATCTGCCGCAGGGTTTGGCATTCCCCCCGAAATGATGGCCGACCCTGAGTCGGTAGGGCGCGGGCTGGCAAATCTGATTGGAAAAACCAACCCGGTGCTGACTGTTGGCTTGGTCAACAGCATTCAACTTTGGACTGCCTACCATTTCCGGGTACAAATGGGGCAAATGATGGCAATGCTGGCCCATAAGGCAAGAAACAATCAAAATTCCCAATAACACCATACGCCAAAACTCTACCCACCTGACCAGTCTCAATCTCCCCACAAGGAAATCTCCAATGACGGCATTTTCTCCAATCAATTCATTTGAGTCCATTCAAGCCCGCCTCGCCGAAGGGCGTATTCCGCGGTATGGCCCCTGGCTGATGCTGATTGCACGCTCGGCTTTCATCCTGATTGCCCAGGGGCTTACCTTCCTGCTTTTTTTGCACTTGAATGTCCCCAATGCCGCCGTTGTCATCCGTAACTGGTGGCCGGTATATGGGACGCTGGTTGATCTTGGCTGCCTGGGGTTAATGTTCTGGTTGACCCGGCGTGAAGGTATTCGCCTGCTCGACCTGGTGAGTTTGGTGAAAAACAAACTCAAAACCGAGGTTCCCCTCGGGCTGGGGCTTTTTATCATCATTTTCCCCGTGGCGATTTTTGGCGGTGGGTCGTTGGCCCAATTGATTGTTTATGGCAAAATTGGGCCGGAATTTCCCGAAAATACTTTCACACACACCCTGCCTCTGCTGGCGCTACTTTATATCCGTATCTTATGGTGGCCGATTTGGTCCGCTACCGAAGAAATGACCTATAACGGTTATGCCCTGCCGCGGCTCATCGCGATGACCAAATCCCGTTGGTTATCGGTGGCAATCGTCGCTTTCTTTTTTGCGTTGCAACACAGCTTTCTGATGCTGGCCGGTTGGCAGTTTGGGTTTTATACCTTCTTAACCTTCCTCCCGTTATCGGTTGCCATGCTGGTCGCCTATTTGCGCATCCGCCGCTTGCCGCCGCTCATCGTCGCGCACTGGTTGATGGATTTGTCAAATGTGTTGTTCTTGTATCAGGTTGGATAAAAAGCAACCTGTCCACCTGACCAGTCTGAATCTTGGCCGAAAGGCCATGCTCAACTCCCCCCTCGGCGGGGGAGTTTTTCTTTTGGGCTGGCTATACTGTGAAAAGTGATTTCTCTCCTCCTTTGCGCCGGGGACTGGTTCCGGGCAAACCGGCCTCCGGCAAAGCCATCATTCATTTTTTCATAAGGAGACCTGCCATGAAACAACTCACCCTCGCCGCCGCCCAAATCACCTGCCAGGATGGCAAAGTGCCAGAAAACCTGGCCCGCGCCACGTCAATGGCCGAACAGGCCAAAATTCAGGGCGCGCAACTGGTCCTATTCCCCGAATTCATGCCGCAGGGCTACTTGCTGACCCCCGCCCTGTGGGATTCCGCCGAACCTTTCGACGGCCCCACCACCCGCTGGCTGGCGGAAACCGCCCGCCGCCTGGGAATTTACCTCGGCACGAGCTTCCTCGAAGCCCGGGACGGGCATTTCCTCAACACCTTCGTCCTGGCCGAACCTTCCGGCAAAATCGTCGGCGCAGTCCGCAAGCGCAACCCCTCAATGTGGGAAGCCTACTTTTTCAAGGGCGAGCGCGGCGCACCCTACATCGATACCGACCTGGGCCGGATTGGCGTAGGCATCTGCTTCGACAACCACACCTACGAACTTGCCAGCGCCATCCAACAAAGCAACGTTGACCTGATGCTGATGCCACACTCCTACTGCACCCCCACCCAAACCACTAAATTGATTGCCCAGGCCGATATTGACCAGTTGAATGGCCGACCTGGTCTGGTGGCCCGCCTGTACAACGAATGGTTCGGCGTGCCAGCGCTGATGTGCAACAAAAGCGGGGCCTGGGATTCTCCCGTTCCCGATACCACCCTCGGCGTCCCCAAGGATTTCCGCTTTTCGGGCCGCTCCGCGTTGCTCGATTCCGATGGCACCCTGCGCGGCGAACTTGGCGACGAGGAAGCGGTGTTGGTGGGAACCGTCACGCTCGACCCGGCGCTCAAAAAGCAGACCCGCCCACCCAAGTACAGCCGTTACATCTATCCCGGCTCGGCTGGCCGCGAAATCATCCGCCTGATGGAGTGGCGCGGCAGCCTGTCGTACACTTTCAGCAAACTGCGCAAAGCCAAAGCCTTATCTTTTGCAAAGTAGAAAGCCACAATCCAAGCAAGGAGCCAACCGTGAACCCCGCCCAACACGATTCCTATGCTGCCGATTACGACGCCCAGGTGCGCGCTTACGACTGCCACATCACCGACCTGGTGTTTGGGTTGTGCTACGAGTTTACTCGCCCCGGCCAAAGCCTGCTCGATGTCGGAACCGGCAGCGGACTTGCGGCGCAGCCCTTTGCCAGGGCCGGTTTACAAATCTCTGGCATGGATTTTTCCCCCGCCATGCTCGAAATCTGCCGGGCGAAGGGCTTTTTCGCCGATTTGCAGCAGCATGACCTGGCGGCAACTCCCTGGCCTTATCTTGCGGCGCATTTCGAGCACCTGGTTGCCTGCGGCGTGTTCCACTTCGTCCCTGAATTGGAATCCATTTTTGACGAAGCCGCGCGCCTGCTCAAACCCGGTGGCCTGTCCGCCTTTACCACCCGCTTCCCAACCGCCGATTTACATGAAAAGCCGTATAACCGCCATCTGGCAGGGGCTTTCGAAATATTCTCCCATTCGCCAGATTACATTACAGCCTTGCTTAAACAGCGCTCATTTACCCGGCTGAAACTGCAAAAATGCTTCGTCGGGGAGGAGATTTTCCTGATCTGGGTTGCGCAGAAATCAGAACTATCAATATGACAGCCTGTCCACCTGACCAGTCCAAATCTTGGCCGATAGGCTATGATCAACTCCCCCCTTGGCGGGGGAGTTTTGATTGGCCAGGCTGTATGATTAACCTTGAAATCATCCTGATACCGCCAACACTCGCCGAGGAAAAACCAATGGATCCAATTTACTCCACCCAAAGCGGTTCCCCCGCAAACCCCGCCATCGTCTTCCTGCACGGCTCCCCGCTCACCGGGCGGATGTGGACGCCGCAGTTGGAGCGCCTGACCGAATTTTTCTGCCTGGCTCCCGATCTGCCCGGACACGGCCACAGCGCCGCCATCCCCACCCGCAACCTGGCTTCCGTCAGTGAGCAGGTTGCCCGCCTGATCCGGGAGCGCGTGCCCGGCGGACGGGCGCACGTTGTCGGGCTGTCGTATGGCGGCGTCATCGCCCAGAGTTTATTGAAATTTGCTCCCGAAGTGGTCAACACCACCATTTTGAGCGGCACTTCCAACCGCATGGCGCGCTGGCTGGTAGAGACCCAACGCCTGAACGAGCCGATCATGCGCCTGCTGAAACCCGAGCAACTGGCCGGGCTGGTCTGCCAGCAATTTGGCATTCCCAAAGCGTACCGGCAACCAATGGCCGGAGACTTTGCCACTTTCTCAGCCTCCACAATGATGGATGTGCTGATGACCTTTACCGAAATCCCCACGCTGACTGAAAACCAGGTTCCCCTGCTGGTGCTGGTCGGTGAAAAAGAGACTTTTCTTGCCAAACAGGCCGCCCGCCACCTGGCAAAAACCATCCCCCACGCGCATGGGTACACTGTCCCAGCCCTGGGGCACGTCTGGAACCTGCAAAACCCCGATTTATTCACCGAGACCGTTCGCGCCTGGGTGAATGAGAAAACCCTGCCATCGGAACTAAGGAGAATTGTATGAAAACCTGGATTCGCCAACACCAACTGATTTCGTTCTTTGCCCTGACCTACGCCATCATGTACGGGGTGCTCTTTACAGTCGCTTTTATCGAACCGTCCTGGTTCCAACCCTGGTCGCTGGCCTGGTTACTGTCCCTGTTTAGCCCCATCTGGGCCGCGCTGATCCTTTCATCCGTGATTGGCGGCTGGGATGAAGTCAAGCGCCTGCTTTCCGGCTACCTGCGTTGGAAGGTTGGCCTGCGCTGGTACCTGGCGACTCTCTTCCTGTTTTTGGGGCCGCTGGCAATTGGATTAATCTACGTTGCCCTCGGGAACCCCTACCCCGGCCTCAACCCGGAACTGACCCTGCTGGGCGTGGCCGGTCAGTTATTTTTCAACGTCTTCTCCGGGCCGGTGGCCGAGGAGGGCGGCTGGCGCGGGTTTGCCCTGCCCAGGTTGCAGGAAAAGTTCAACGCGCTAACCTCCAGCCTGATTCTGGGCACGATTTGGGCCGTCTGGCACCTGCCCCTGTTCTTCATTCCCGGTTCTGACCAGTCCAATATCTTTTTCCCGATTTACCTGGCGCTCAACATCGCCTTCTCAACCTACATCACCTGGCTTTATAACAACACCAAAGGCAGCCTGCTCATCGCCATCCTGGCGCATTTTTGCATCAACATTTCGATGACGACCATCGTGGATCGCTTGCAACTGATGCCCTCCGCCAACTTCTACCAGATGACCGCCGGGCCTTTGCTGGGAGCGGCGCTCGTCCTGATGGTCATTTTCTTTGGCCCCAGGTATTTCTCGCGGAAGCCGGTCAGCGAGTTGCCGTTCCAGCGGCAGTAAAAGGAAAGCCCCATGAAAATCCTGATTGCCACCATCGGTTCGCGCGGAGATGTTCAGCCATACATCAACCTCGCCCAGGGTTTGCTGGCCGCCGGACACGATGTCCGGTTGGCCTCCAACCCGACTCTGGCCTCACTGGCCGAGACGCATCGCATTCCCTTTCACCCGGTTGGCCGCCCGGTAGATATGGGGGCAGAGGGCGCGCGCCTGCTGGAAAAATCCTTCGACAACATGTGGATTGGCTTGATTCGCGTGATGCAGTTGGGCGCGCGGCTGGTGGAGGCAGCCTACCCGGAAGTGCTGGCCGCCTGCCGCGAAGCGGATTTGGTCGTCACCTCCGATACGGGGAGCGGCGTGGCCGAAGCCGAGAAACTGGGCAAACCCAGGATCAGTGTCACCCTCCAGCCTGCCCGTGTGCCCGTTGTCCAGCAGCAGGCTCGGGGGGCAGTGGGGCGGGCCATTGGCTGGTTGCTCGGGAAAATGATTGTCGGGCCGACCAACCGGTTCCGCAAAAGAGTCGGCGCACCGCTGGTTCAGGATATTTCATCCATGCTCTCCCAGCGGATGATTTTGCTGCCGGTCAGCCCCTCCGTTGCGCCGTTCAACCCCCAATGGACGCGCCAGGTGCGCCAGACCGGCTACTGGTTCGCGCGCGAAGTCGAAGGTTGGAATCCTCCCCAGGAATTGCTCGACTTTTTGGCGGCGGGAGAAAAGCCGGTGGCGGTCAGCCTGGGGGTGATGTCCACTTCTGGCCGGAAGGCCCGCGAAAGCGCCAAAATGACGTTGGAAGCCATCCAAAAAACGAAAACCCGCGCCATCCTGCAAGGCTGGGACCAAAACCTGCTGGAGTCACTGGGCGCGCCAGGGACGGTTTATTGCGCCGGTTCTCTGCCGCACAACTGGTTGTTCGACCAGGTTTCGGCGGTCATCCATCACGGCGGTTTTGGAACGACCGCCGCCGGTCTGCGTTCTGGCGCGCCGAGTATTGTCATCCCGCATATTATTGACCAGTACGCCTGGGGGCAGGCCGTTTTTGACCTGGGTGTTGGGCCAAAATTCATCTCGCGTGGCAACCTGACCAGCGAAAACCTGGCTGCCGCCATTTCCGAGGCGCTGGGGAATGTTTCGATGCGGGCGAAGGCCGCCCAGGTCGGCTCAGCCATCCGCAGTTAGCCGGATGGGGTGGAAGCGGCGGTAAAACTTATCAAACAGCTGTAATTTCCTGTCCACCTGACCAGTTTCCAACTCTCCCCTAGGCGGGGGAGTTTTTGTTCGATGGGGAATATCATGGTTTTCAAGTAATCAACACTTGCAGGTCGTCACCAGGAGCAAAGCATGACCCCAAAATCCATTCTCATCATCGGCGCGGGCGTGGCTGGTTTGTGCGCTGGTATCTACGGACAGCTGAACGGTTACCAGACGAAAATCATCGAGAAGCACAAAATCCCCGGCGGGTTGGTGACGGCTTACCGGCGCAAGGGTTATCTGATCGACCTGTGCATCCACTGGCTGGCGGGTTCTGGGCCGGGATTTTTTATGCACAGATATTGGAATGAAGTCGGCCTGCTCGAAGGGCGGGAATTCATCCAGCACGACCGTTGTGGCACCTACCATGCCAAAGATGATCCCAGCGTGGATTTCTATTGAGACCCGGAACGTCTCGAAAAGCACTGGTTGGAACTCGCTCCCGAGGATTCCGGGATGATCCATGAACTGGTGCGTATTCCGGTGAAATTGGACCAGAAAAGTCGTGGCGTTTTAGACCAAGCCCTTCTCTTTCCGGTTGATGGGAGATGTGACTATCAACCGCTCGATCACGCCATCCCGGCGGAAGAGGTGTTGGCTTGTGGTTTCGTCTAAAGTTTGTCCTTCAAAAGTGGCCTGCTTGCCATCCGCAAAACAGACGGTGATAGATGTTTCACGGGCAGTGCGAAGGATGATGGGAACCTGGCAAAAGGTGAAAGCGAGGGAACCCGGTTCCAGATAGATTTGTTGGGGTTTCTTGTGAATATCCTGGTAATAGAAAACTTCCGCGGACTTGAGCAGTTCCTCCGAATCCAGCAAGAGGGGGTCGAAACTCAGCCTTCCGGCATTAACGAACAATCCCAGTTCGGCCTGTCGGGTCAGGATTTCCTCTTTGACTAACCCGGTCATGCCGGGTTGCTTCGCCCCCTTGCCTTTGGGGGTGTGAGAGTAGGGGTCAACGGGGAACGCGCCATACTCCGCCGGGGTCTTGTTGAAACTTAAGCCCTTGCGGACATCCCAATATGCCTCCCGTAGCCCCTCCCCAATGTTTCCCTTGCTGAAACGCAAAGCATTCTCCTGTACGGCCAGCAACAACTTGGAGACCATGTGCCAGTAGATACTCCCCAGCCCTTCGTAAGCAAAAAAAGTACCTGACCGTCCGGTGAATTGGGCATGGCGGAAAGTTTCCTCGAATAGGCCCCGAATGGTCTCCGCCTCCGCTCGGACGAGGTCGGCATACTGGGGCAGGGTTTCCAACGCCGAGAGAGCTTGATTGACATCTTTGATATTTCGGAATTTGCCATTGAAGTGGTAAGTTCCCTTTAGGTCGCGTGACAACAGCGTATTATCATTGGCTTTTGCAAGCGCTTCAACGAGCTTTAGCCCGTTTACCTTCTCAGGGGGAAGGCTGTTCTTGTGCAGGAAACCCGGCAAATCCCGGTCAGGATACAGAATGTAGCTGTGTTGATCGGCCCGGTAGAGCGCGCTCTTCCGCAGACTTTGCAACAAAGTCAACGCTTCATCCCCGGAGAGCAGGCCCGAAGAAAGGATCGCCACCTGCCCTTCGAGCATTTCATCCAGGTGATGGACGGTGGCCGTTTCCGGGCTAAGATGAAGCACGTTGTAGGCATGGTACAGCCGGTCGGCGCGTTGGTTGGCGTGCAAGGAATGTTCGATGAATGCCAGGGTTGTATTTAGGAAAGCTTCGAGGTCTGTATGGGGCAGAAAACCATTTTCCCCGCTCAGGCCGTTTTCGTAGAATCCCCAGCGATATGTACTCCCGGCCTGGCCCATCGCATCCATCATTTGACGGCGTTCTCTGTCGGTGAAAACCCCTTCAAGCAAAGGTTGATATTCAGCAAGAATCTGCGACATCT